>CANGUJ010000052.1 GCA_947456845.1 Burkholderiales bacterium
ACTATCGCGCCGCCAATGCGCTCTACATCATGGAAACCTACGACCGGGTGCGCCGCGGCGAGCGTCCCGTATTGCCGGGCGACGGCACCGATACCAAGCATTTCGTCAATGTGGCCGACGTTGCGCGCGCCAACCTGGCCGCCTTCGAGAGCGAGGCCACCGACACGGCCGTCAACGTCTCCGGCCCCGAGCCCGTCACCACCGGCGAACTGGTGCGTCTGGTGCTGGAGTATTGCAAGAGTGACTTGACGCCCGAGATCAAGCCTGACCCGCCCGGCACCGTGCGCCTGACCTCCGGCGGCGCCTTCCACATTCCCCACGGCTTGGCAGGCGAGGTGATCGGCTGGGAGCCACAGGTGCACATGAGGGAAGGCATCCAGCGCCTGCTGGGGTGGCGCGAGGCCAGGCAAGTCGCTGCCGACTAGCTTGATCTCAACCCGCGTTCAGCCAGCACGGGCCAGGCGGCGCGGGCATTCAGGCTGCCGTCATGGCGCCTCGCGGACGTCCGGCGCGGGATAATCGGCATCCACCCGGCCACATCGGCTAGCGGATATTGCAGGTTGTAACAGCACAGGAGACATCGACATGGCAGGCGTTAAACGCGAGCGCGAAGGCGCGGTAGGCATTCTCACCCTGGACGAACCGGCGAGCCTCAACGCCATGACGCCCGATCTCCTGGGCGATCTGGCTGCCGCCATCGCCGAATTGACAGCCGACCCCGACCTGCGGGCACTGGTCCTCACCGGCGCGGGGCGGGGCTTTTGTTCCGGGCAGAATCTCAAGGCATTCGACAGCCTGGGCGACGACATCGCCGCCGGCGTGATGAGGCTCTACTGGCCGACCTTCAACGCGCTGCGCACTTGCCGAGTGCCGGTGGTCGTGGCGGTCAATGGCGTAGCCGCCGGCGGCGGTTTCAGCCTGGCCATGTCGGGCGACATGATCGTCTCGGCAAGGAGCGCCACCTTCATCCAGGTATTTTCACGCATCGGGCTGGTGCCTGACCTCGGTTCCACCTGGCTGCTGCCGCGCCTGATCGGGCGCCAGCGGGCGCTTGAAATGATGCTCTTCAACCAGCCCCTGCCCGCCGAGAAAGCCAAGGAATGGGGCATCGTTCATGAGGTTTTCGAGGACGCGGACCTGCGTGGCGGCGCGCTGGCGCTGGCGCAGAAGCTGGCCGCCGGCCCGACCCGCGCGCTGGTGGCCACGCGCCGGTTGCTCGAGCAGAGCGACATCGCCACCTACGCCGAGCAGTTTCAGCGGGAGATCACCGTGCAGGCGGCCCTCCGCGGCAGCGCCGATGCGCTCGAAGGGCGCGCGGCGTTCGTGGAGAAGCGCCCGGCGAAATTCACCGGGCGCTAGGCAGGGGCACCGCGTCCCCCGGACGGCGGGCGCGCAGCCGGCGCCGTCAGGCGCGCGCGGCCTTGAGGTCGTCGAGTTGCTTGCGGGCGCCCGCAAGCATGCAGTTGATGTCCGAGGTGAGCATCACCAGGTCGAACCCGCGCTTGAGCGCGTCGGCGGCGAAGGCGGCGGAAACGCAATGCATGCACGCCTTCTTGCCGTGCCGGTGCGCGGCGGCGAGGATGCGGTTGCAGGTGTCCAGATGCAGCGGGTCGGTGTTGTCCATCCGCGGCGGCAGGCCGAGCGCGAAAGACAGATCCGAAGGGCCGATATAGACGGCGTCCACGCCCGGCGTGGCGCAGATGGCGTCGAGGTTGGCGATGCCTTCGCTGGTTTCGATCATCGCGATGACGAGGATCTCGTCGTCCGCCTTGGCCAGGTAGTCCGCCCCGCCGTAGTGAAGCGCGCGCAGCGGGCCGGAGGAGCGGATGCCCTTGGGCGGGTAGCGGCAGGCCGCCACTGCGGCGGCGGCATCGACGGCATTGTTCACCAGCGGCACTATGATGGCGTAGGCACCGTAGTCAAGCGCCTTCATGATGGTGGAGGGATCGTTCCATGGCACCCGCACCACCGGCACCGTGTCGGTTTGCGAAACCGCCTGCAACATGGGGATCAGGTCGCCCATGGTGTTGGCGCCGTGCTGCAGGTCGATGCACAGCGCATCGAAGCCCTGGCGGGCCATCACCTCTGCGGTGAACGTGTTGTTCACGGACAGCCAGCCGAGGGTCACGGGCTTGCCTTCGTTCCACATCTGCTTGATCTTGTTGGGCCGCACTGCGGTCGTCTCCCTGTCGATGTTGATCAATGCCGCTGCGCCGGCGTTCCGGGTCCTGGTGGCGCCCGCGGTTCGAGCCTAGCGCACCAGCGTGCCGTTGCGGCTGACCATGGTGAGATCGACGAAACGCGAACCTTCGCGCTTGCCGGGCCCGTAGGTCACCACCATGCCGCCGACGTCGTAGCTGCCCAGGCTCTCCAGCGCGGTCACCAGCGCGTCGCGCGTGAGGACAACGCCGGCGCGCCGCAGGCCTTCCACCAGGATCTTCGCCTCCACGTAGCCTTCGAGGCCGTAGAACGAGGGCGTGCCACCGTCGATCGCCTTGAGGTCGCGCTGGTACTCGCGCACCAGCGGCAGGGTGGGCTGGGTGAGCGGCACGATCTGCGAAATCGCCACGCCGCGCGCCTTGTCCTTGAGGGTGTTGGCCAGCACCGTGGTGTCGACGGCGGAGACGGAAAAGATGTCTGCGCCGACCTGCACCGCGCCGCTGCGCATCGCGTCGATCAGCGGAGCGGCCACGCCGGACTGCATGGCCAGGAACACGACGTTCACCTGCTCGGATGTGGCCAGCCTGGCCACCACTTCCTTGGTGTTGCTGCCGTCGACCTTCAACTGCAGGTCGGCGACCGGCTTGAGCCCGGCGCCGTCCAGCGCCGCAATCATGGTGTCGGCGACCGAGTTGCCGAACGGGTTGATCTGGCGCACGATGATCACGCGCTTCAACTGCAGGCTGTTGAAATGGCGCGCCATGGCCGCCGCTTCGTCGGCATAGCTGGCGCGCACCGGAAAAGAGAAGCGCCGCACCGGGTCGCGCACCGCGGCCGCGCCGCTGGTGAGCCCCACCGAAGGCAGCCGGAGCTGTTCGACCACCGGCAACGCGGCCGCCACCGAGGGCACCCCGAAAATGCCCAGCATCGCCACCACGCCGGCGCTGTCAAGCGCGCGGATGTTCTTCAGCGTTTCCGCCGGATCGTAGCGGTCGTCCATGGTGGTCAGGACGATCCGGCGTCCGCGGATGCCGCCTTCGCGGTTGACCCGTTCGATGTAGGCATCGCCGCCTATCTTCTTGGCTATGCCGTAGGAGGTGAGCGCACCCGTCAGCGGTAGGGAGCGGCCGACGGGGATGGCGCCCTGCGCCGCGCACAGAGAAGGGGCTAACGCGGCCGCGGCGATCAGGCCGCGCCATAAAGCGGTAAAGCGGGAGAGGGAAGTACGCGCGGACACTGCTTGCCTTTCGTGTAGGACCCTGAAGGTCGCTCAGAATATCAGACAGGCCACTGCTGCGCCTTGGGCGGTGGCCGCCCGGAAGCGAAGCCGGTGCATAATGCCCATCCGGGATGCAACTTCAACGATCCAGCGTCGCGGAATCGCCGAACGCCGCCGTGCGCATGGAATGCGCTGGTTTGCGTGCTGGTTTGCGTGCTGGTTTGCGTGCTGGTTTGCGTGCTGGTTTGTGTGCTGCCCGCCGCCTGCGCGGGCGGGAGCGGCCGTCGTCGGCCGCACGGTAATGCGCGGCGCAAACACCTACCGGAGTGTGGATGATCATGAATCCCCTGGCCATCAATTTTTATGTGTGTCCGCCAGACATCGGCCTGGCGCAGTTCTGCGCGCTTGCCGAACAGGCCGGGGCGCAGGCCGTGGGCCTGACCGTGCGCGCGCTCGATGAAATGCCGGTCCCCGCCATCCGCGCCCTGCTCGGGCGCCACGGCCTGGCGGTCTCCTCGCTCAACAGCGCAGGCTATTTCCTGTATGGCGATGCGGCGCTCGCGCGCGAGCAGGCGGCGCGCAACGCGCGCCTGATCGAGGCCGCCGCCGAACTGCAGGCCGGCACCCTTGTGGTCATCACCGGCGGGGTGGCGCACGGCGGCCTAGGCCTGCGCGAGGCGCGCGCGCGGGTCGCCGCGGGGATTGCGGATCTATCCCGGGCCGCCGCCGCGCACGGCGTCCGGCTCGGGCTGGAGATGATCCATCCGATGGGTGTCCTGCAAAAAGGCTGCATCAACACGATTTCCAGCGCGCTGGAAATCGCGCGCGAGCATGACAACCTTGGCCTGACTCTGGATTTCTTTCACTCCTGGTGGGACCCTGATCTGTACACCTTGATCGAAAGTGCGGTCGACAAGATCGCGCTCGTGCAGTTCTGCAACGTCGCGGCGCCGGACGACCCGGCACAGTTTGTGCGCGAGGAAAGTGGCACAGGGCTGATCGATGTCGGGGCGTTGCTTGTCGGCATTGGTGCCGCCGGCTACCGGGGGCCTGTCGAATTCGAGATGTTTCCCGAACACCTGCGCGGCCGGTCGGCAGCAGCGGTCATCGGGGCGGCCGGAAGCTTCCACGCCGCGCTGGCGCAACGCGCGGTTCGGATTTGACCGGACATATTGATGCTTGATCCCGGGGGGGGTCTCAGGTAATCTAAAGCGCATGTTCGGTCCGGACGTCGGGTGTTGTCGTAACGCCGCTCCCCGGGATGTTTCTTCACCTTACCCTTCACCTTCACCTATTGCGCGCACTGTCTGAGGAGCTTCAAATGATTGGTTTTTCCGCACTGAAATCGGGTGCCTTGGCTGCGGCGGTGGGCCTTGCCGCCCTGTCCGCCCCGGCGATCGCCCAGAATGTCATCAGGGTCGGCGTGCTGGTGCCGATTTCCGGTCCGGCCTCGTACTTCGGCGTGCAGGGCAAGGAAGGCGTCGCGCTGGCGCTGGAACAGATCAACAGGGGCAATGGCATCAACGGCATCAAGCTCGACGTGCAGTTCGAGGATTCCGCCTGCAGCCCGCTGCAGGCGACCAACACCGTCAAGCGCGTACTCGAGCAGTTCAAGCCGCACATCGTGGTCGGCGAAGAGTGCTCCGACGCGTCCCTGGCGATCGCGCCGATCCTCGAGCAGGCCAAGGTGCCCATGCTCAACGCCGGCTCCGCGGCGAACCAGCTGACCGAATCCGGCTACAAGTACGTGTTCCGGATCTTCCCGAATGCGGCGCAACAGGGTGTCCCGCTCGGGCGCAACGCCTACACCAAGCTCGGCGCCCGCACCGCCGTGCTGCTGCATGTCAAGACCAACGCCGGCGTCGACAACGCCGACGGTTTCGCCAAGGAGTTCGAGGCGGCCGGCGGCAAGATTCTCGCGCGCATCGATTTCGCGCAGGACGTCAACGACTTCACCCCGATCGCCACCCGCATCGCCGCCCTCGGCAAGGTCGATGTCCTGCCGACCTTTGCGCTCGAAGGCCAGCAGGTGCGCCTGTCGCAGGCGCTGGCGCAGGCCAGGGTGGTCAAGGGTGGCGGCGGCACCGGCATCCAGATGGGCTCGATCTGGCTGCCGTGGGGGTTCGAGGCCAAGGCCGGCCAGGCCTCCCAAGGCTACATCCGCATCGTCCAGTTCGATCCGACCGAAAAGCGCAAGATGGTCACCGATTTCATCGATGCGTTCCGCGCCAAGTACGGCGCCGACAAGACCCCCACGCACATCAATGCGCACGCCTACGACACCATGCTGCTGATCGCCGAGGCGGTGCGCCGCGGCGCCAGGGACTCCGAATCCATCCGTGACCGTTTCTCGAAGATGCGGGACGTCGAGGTCACCACCGGAAAGATCACGTTCGACGCCAAGGGTCAGAACTCCGACATGTCGGTAATCCACTTCGTCGAAACGCAGGCGGACCTGTCGTGGAAGGGCCTGAACTGGTAGCCGGCTGACGCGCATTCTTCCGCCGCTTGCGGGCGGCGGCAGCCAGGCTCGGCCTGACCGCATCCCTGGCCGAGCTCCCGACCGTCTCGCCGACCGCCTTCCCTCGCCCGCCTCCTGGCATTCCTCCGTTTTCACCGAAAGGCGCCCCTCCGCGTGTCCGACTTTCTTGCCTTGATCCTGCAGCAGTCGATCAACGGCATCTACCTTGGCTGTCTGTACGTCCTGGTGGCCCTGGGCCTCACCCTGATCTACGGGGTGATGAACCAGATCAACTTCGCCCACGCGGACTTCGTGACCGTAGGCGCCTTCGCGGCGTTTTTCAGCGCCACCCGCCTGTTCACCAAGTGGATGGGCATGTCGGACGGTACCGGTTACGTGTTGTCGATCTTCATGGCGCTGGCGGCCGGCGCGCTGCTCGGCCTTCTGGTCAACGCCGCAGTGTTCGCTCCCTTGCGCAATCGCAGCGACGAATTGCGCCCCCTGATCGCGACCATCGGCGTTTCGGTGCTGCTCGAAAATGCGCAGTTGATCCTTTTCGGCCCGATTCCCTTCCAGTTTGACTCGCCCTTCGCGCAAAACACCATCCGCTTCGGCAAGATCTTCTTTTCCGAGCAGAGCGTCCTGGTGGTGATCGTGGCTGCGCTGGCGATAGGCGGCCTCTACAGCTTCATGAAGTTCACCTTTCTCGGCAAGGCGCTGCGCGCGGTATCGCAGGACCGCGAGACTGCGGGCCTGATGGGCATCAACGAGAACTTCCTCATCGCGCTGACCATCGTGATCGCTTCCGCCCTGGCAGGCATGGCGGGTGCTCTTCTGGGGCCGGTCATCGTGCTGACGCCGTTCGCCGGCGCCAGTGTGATCGTCAAGGCCTTCGCCATCGTCATCATCGGCGGATTCGGCAACATGGAAGGCACCATCATCGCCGGCATCCTGGTGGGCATCATCGAGGCCTTCACCGTGCAGTATCTGGGCTCCGGGGTGATCGACCTGGTCGTCTTCGTGCTGCTTCTTTTCATGCTGGTGGTCAAGCCCACCGGCCTGATCGCCGAGCGCCGCGAGGAGAACGTATGAGCCGCCGCGTCGCCGACGCGCTCAGCCGCCCGGTGCGCTGGCCGGCTTTTCTCGGTGCGCTGGTAGTCATCGCGCTCCTACCGATGGTGCTTGGGACACCGTACTGGCGCGGCATCCTGGTGGTGTGCGCCATGAACGTGCTGCTGGCCATGTCGCTCAACCTGGTGATCGGCTACACCGGCCAGTTGAGCCTGGGCCAGTCCGGCTTTTTCGCCATCGGCGCCTACGTCACTACCGTGCTGCTCAAGAGCTACGGATGGAACTTCTGGCTGGCCGGCGTGGCGGCGGTGCTGGCAGCCGGTCTGGTCGGGCTTCTGCTGGCCGCGTTCGCGGCGCGCCTGCGGGGCCACTATCTCGGCATCGCCTCGCTCGGTTTCGCGGTGATCGTCTACCAGATCCTGATCAACTGGGAATCGGTCACCAAGGGTGTGCGCGGCATCTACGGCATCATGCCGCCGCCCCCCATCCGGCTGCCGGGCCTGCCGGAGATCTCCTTCGGCAACCAGGCGACGCTGTTTTATCTGGTCGCGGGTATCGCGCTCTGCGTGTACGTGATCCTCGACAATCTGGTGCGTTCGCCGATCGGCGAGACCCTGCGCGCGATACGCGAGGATGAGATTTCGGCCGCGTCGCTGGGGGTGAATGGCGCGCGCTGGAAGGCATTCTCTTTCGGCGTGTCCGCGGCCATCGCCGGGCTGGCAGGCTGTTTCTATCCGGGTTTTGTCGGTACGCTGGTGCCGGACGCGTTCGGTATCGTCGAGTCGTTCACCATGCTGGCCATGGTGATCGTGGGCGGCATGGGTACCATGATCGGCCCGGTCATCGGCGCGGTGGTGCTGACCTTTCTGCCGGAGGTGTTGCGTGGTTTCGGCGACTTCCGCCTGATCGTCTACGGACTTGCGCTGACGTTGGTGGTGCTGTTCATGCCCGGCGGCATCCTGCAGGCGTGGCAGATCTTGACGGCGCGCCTGCGCGGCACCGAGGCGTCCGAGTCGACCGGAGGCGGGCGATGAGCGCGCTTCTCGAGGCGAAGGAGCTCCGCAAGAGCTTCGGCGGCGTCAAGGCGGTGCAGGGCATATCGCTCTCGATTCCCGAGCACTCCATCTATGCCGTGATCGGCCCGAACGGCGCGGGCAAGTCCACGATGATGAACCTGCTCTCGGGTACCTATCAGCCTGATGCGGGGGAACTGCTGTTCGCCGGCCGGCAGCTCGCCGGGCTGCCGGCGCATCAGCGCGTGCGCCTTGGCTTGGCGCGTACCTTTCAGAAGATCCGCCTGTTCAAGCAGCTCTCGCTGCTCGACAACGTGCTGGCCGGCTTCCATATCCACCACAAGGTGCCTGCCTGGCAATACCTGATTCCCGGTGCGGCCTTCTGGCGCGACTGGACGCACTGTCGCGAGCAGGGCATGGCGCTGCTCGAGTTCGTCGGCCTCGCCGATCTTGCCATGCAGCGGGCGGGTTCGCTCGCCTACGGGCAGCAGCGCATGCTCGAGATCGCGCGTGCCATGGCCACCGGGCCCAGGCTGTTCATGCTCGATGAACCCGCAGCGGGTCTCAACTCCGTGGAGGTGGGATTCCTCCTGCAGCGCCTCAAGGACATGCGCGAGCGCGGCATTACCGTGGTGGTGGTGGAACACAACATGGACCTGGTGATGAAGGTGGCGGACCATGTGTTCGTGATGGATCGCGGCGAGTATCTTTTCGAGGGCGCGCCGCGCGAGGTGCAGAACAATCCCAAGGTGATCGAAGCCTATCTGGGCGGCGAATTCACCGGCGGCCTGGATTCCTGATGGCGGCGCTCCTGCAAGTCGAGGGTATCGAACTCGCCTACGGCGACGTGGCGGCCTGCCGCGATATCTCGTTTACCGTGAACGAAGGCGAGATCGTCACGCTGGTGGGCTCGAACGGCGCAGGCAAGTCCACTACGCTGCGCGGCGTGGCGGGCGCGATGCGGCCGCGGCGCGGGCGCATCCTGTTCCGCGGCAACGATGTCACGCGCATGCGCTCCCACGAGCGCCTGTTGGCCGGTATCGCGTTGGTGCCCGAAGGCCGCAAGGTGTTCCCGTTTCTGTCGGTGCGGGAGAACCTCGAGATGGGTGGTTTCCGCTACCGCGGCGACAAGGCCCGCGTCAACAGCCTGATCGAGCGCATGATGGACACCTTCCCGCGCCTGCGCGAGCGTTCGGCGCAGCGCGCAGGCACGCTGTCCGGCGGCGAGCAGCAGATGCTGGCCTTGTGTCGCGCGCTGATGTCGGAACCGGTGCTGCTGTGCATGGATGAACCGTCGCTCGGCCTGGCACCCATCATCGTGCAGGAAATCTTTCGCAGCATTCGCGATGTCAATCGGGCCGGCACCAGTGTGCTGCTGGTGGAACAGAACGCGCGCTACGCGCTGGAGACCGCCAGCCGCGGCTACGTGCTGCAGACCGGGTCCATCATCGCCGAGGGTAGCTGCGAGGCCCTGAAGCATGACGAGCGTGTCAAGGAAGCCTACTTGGGCCGCAGCTAGGTCCGGATGGCACGTCCGCCGGGCAATGGCGTTGCCCGGTGGCGGTCTGGTGCAGTTTCCCGTCAGCGAGGCAGGGCCATGAAGACAATCGACAAGTTTCTCCTCACCGGCAAGGTAGCCTTGGTCGCGGGCGGCAGCGGCGGGATCGGACGCGCCATTTGCGCCGCCTATGCGGAAGCCGGTGCCGCGGTGGCCTGTGTCGACGCCAATGCCGATGCTGCCGCCGACACCGCCGCGGCGATCGTCAAGACGGGCGGCAGGGCGATCGCGATCGAATGCGATGTGACCTCCGAGGCTTCGACGCGCGATGCGGTGGAGCGCACCGTTGCTGAGTTCGGCGCGCTGCAGGTGCTGGTCAACGGCGCGGCCGGCAGCGACGCCGGCGGTACGGTGCTCGATTATGACCTCGCCATGTGGAACCGGGTGTTCGCCATCAACGTCAATGGCGCCTTTCTCATGAGCAAATGGGCGATCCCGCATATCGCCCGCGCGGGCGGCGGTTCGATCATCCATATCGCCTCCCAACTGGGCTCGGTGGGCGCGCCCGACCGGGTGGCCTATTGCGGCACCAAGGGCGCGCTGATCCAGATGGCCAAGGTGATGGCGATGGACCATGCGGCGCAGAACATACGTGTGAACACGCTTTCGCCCGGCGCGGTGGAAACCGGCCGCATGCTGCTGCGCGCCGCCACGATGCAACAGGCGCGCGAAATGTACGGCCCGAAGCACGTATTGAAGCGTCTTGGCCTGCCCGACGAAATCGCCAGCGCCGCCCTGTTCCTGGCCGCGGACGCCTCCAGTTTCATGACAGGCGCGGACCTGCTGGTCGACGGTGGGTACACCGCCTGGTAGCGTACATGGTGCCGGCGCCGCGCAACCGGCCCTGCGTACCCGGTCCTGCGTCTGGCGACTAGATCGCTAGATCGGCGAGGCGAGGAGGGTCGGAATCAAGCCTGTATCGGCGATGACAGTGGCCGTCTTGATGCGCGCGGCTTCGCCGTCCATCCGGAATTCGATCCGGTAGCGGCCGGCGGAAAACAGGCGCGACGCCCCTTCGAGGTCGGTCTGGAACAGGCTGTAGGAGGCCTCCAGGGTCCACACGCCCGCTGCCTCGCCGCAAAAACGCGGCAGCCCGATGATGTGCCGGTCCCAGTGCAGGTTGTACTCGTTGACATCGCGGTAGGAAGCGATGCGATCGCGCAGCATGTCCTTGTTGTCGCACCAGATCAGGATGTTGGGCAGGCCTTGTTCGACGTTCTCACGGGTGACCACCTTGTAGTCGCAGTCTTCGGCGAACAGTTCGACCCAGTCCTCGAGTCGGTCCTCGTCGATCAACAGGCCGTACTCGGCCATCAGGTCGGAGGCCGCATGGCGAATCACATCGGGAACCTTCATCGCACGCCCCCCGGCGCTTCCACGCCCATCAGTTCGGCCCAGTAGGACCAGAAGCCGCGCACCGGGGTTTCGGTCACGCGGTGGTCGAGGTCGGTGATGGGGCCGCGGCCGCCCATCTCGATGATGTTGGCGGCCTCGGGTTCGTTGAGGGTGGATTTCTGGATGATTTCGATGGCCTCGCCGTCCTCCATGCTCACGAAGCCGGCCGGTCCCACGAGGTTGGCCGATAGCAGGCGGTGGCGGGTCATCTCGGGCGTGTCGTCGGCGAAGCCGAACAGGGTCTGGAAGATCTCCACGCCGTCCACGCCCTTGGGGCGGATCTGCCGCGTGCCCATGGAGTGGTTGATCTGGATGATGATGCAGTTGGGGAAGAAGGTCGGCCCGGCGAGGTTCATGCGGTCGGCGAATTCCGGCGTGTGCTGCAGAAGCTTGGTGTCGCGCAGGCGCATGCGATCGAGCTTCACGCCGGCGGTTCCGGCGTAGGCGGCCTTGGCATCCTCCTGCGTGTCGGTGGCGGTGTAGGCGTGGTTCATGTTGTGGCGATGGCGCGCGTCCATCTTGACGCCGCCTTTCTGGGTGGCGCGGTCCACGCCGTAGGTCACGAAGAACTCGTGCAGCAGGCTGGCGTGATAGGTGTCGCGCAGATTTTCGGCGTAGAGCTTCCAGTTGCCGCGGATCAGCTGCCTTGAGTAGCCGAGGATCGTGATCGGCTTGTGGAAAAAGCGCCTGACCATGCCCATGCCGAATTCTCCGAGGTAGTCCTCGATCGGCTCGCTTTGGTCGGAAAACGTGCCGAACAGCATGCCGCTGACATTGGCGACTTTCAGGCGCCGGGGCGAGGCGCCCGCCATGTCGAAATCCCTGGGCATGCCGCCTTCGCCTTTGAGGCCGCGGCGGAACGGGATGCCGATCAGTTCCCCGTCGGTACGGTAGCACCAGCGGTGGTAGATGCACACATGCTCCTGCGCGTTGCCATGGGTCTTGCGCACGATCTGCGCGCCGCGATGCGAGCAGCGGTTGACGAAGGCATGGATCGCGCTCCCGGCCGCCGCAGTGGCGCGCGAGACCACTACCGGGGTGTCGCCTATCCAGACCGTGCGGAAGTCACCGGGGTTGGCGATCTCCGCTTCCAGGCACAGGTAGTTCCAGGTGGGCCCGCGAAAGATGCGCGCCATTTCCTCGGCGTAGACCTGGGGATCGTGGTACAGGCGGTAGGGAACGCGGGAATAGTCGTCGCGCTCCCAGCTGACTTCAATGGACATCCCGGCTCCCGTTGCGGCGCTAACGGCCGTCTCGAATCGATCGAGTCGATTATCGGTGCCGGCGCCATCAGGGTCAATCGACGCCGTGCCGGAGAATTCGAGCCCGGCGTATCCGCCGGCGGTGTCAGCCGAGCAGGCGCGGATCGGTGCCGAACTCGTCGCCGATGATGTCGCAAATGCGGTCGAACATGATGCCGCGGCGGATCGGTTTCAGGCCGGGCAGGGCGATGATGGAACTGCCCATGCCGGCCGGATGCGAGTATCTGGTCTCACCATAGTCGAGGGCCAGGTCGGTTTCGTCGCGCACCGGCGCCTCCACGTCGGCAAAGCGGTACTTGCTGCCGGACAGCGAGGTGTTGGCCGAGGAGCCGAGGATCGGCAGGCCGCGCTCCCAGGACATTCGCGCGACTTCGTCGTGCAGCGCCCCGGCGTTGAGCAGCATGTCGATGGTGCCGCCGCGCGAGGAGCGCGCGCGGGTTAGCGGCGACAGGCGCGAGAAAAACGCGTGATCCGCCTTGAAGGGCACGACGACCGAAAACGGCAACCCGTGCTTGCGGGTGACCGAGTCGACGATCGCCGCCTCGCGCTCACCCACATCGGCCAGCGCCAGGAACATGTCGCGGTTGCTGAACATGCCGCATGCCTTCTCGAAGCTGCGCCGCTTGCAGGCGAAAATGCGGGCGATCGCGCTTTCCGAGTTGCCCACGATGGCATAGCCTACGTCGACGGGAAATACCGCGACGCCGCCGGCGGCCACGGTGTCGACAACGCGCGCGGCGTCGGCCCTGATGTCGCGGCTTTCGGGGCCGGTCATGATGATCGTTTCCAGGTCAGCCTGTGCAGGCGCGCCACCTGGGAGCCGGGCAACCGGTCCGTGGCGGAAAGCGTGAGACTGCCGTCGGCGGCGAAGTCCATGCGCCGCTTCTGCTCGGTGCCGACCAGGTTCGGGTTGACCGACTGCGTGACGCTGTGGATCACATAGTCGACGCCGTCTTCGCGCACCAGG
Source organism: Burkholderiales bacterium (assembly GCA_947456845.1). Lineage (GTDB taxonomy): Bacteria > Pseudomonadota > Gammaproteobacteria > Burkholderiales > JAEUOS01 > JAEUOS01. The sequence goes on from CANGUJ010000052.1 coordinate 13,107, forward strand.
CGATAGCGCCCCCCGTAGCTGAAGAAGCCGTCGAACGCCGCCAGGCGTTCCTCGGCCGGCGCCGTCTTGGCCGATTCCGAGGAAAGCGGCGGGCGGCCGGCGCGCGAGATGCTGGCGTTCATCCAGCCGTCCGGCGCATAGACGATCAGCCCGCTGGCGTTGCTGCCGAAAGGCAAGCTCGGCTGCCGGTCGTCCCCATAGGTGATTTGCCAAACCTGCAGTTGCCAGCCGCCCACGAGGGGATTGGCAGGAGCTGTCGCGATCATTTCAAAGCCCGATCTCGATGTTGTCGATCAGACGGGTGGCCCCCAGTCTGGCGGCGCCCAGGATGACCAGTTCGTGGTCGTTCTCTTCGGGCGGCAGCAGATCGGCCTGGCGGCGGATGGCGATGTAGTCGGGTTTCCAGCCGCGGCCGGCCAGGTGCGCCATGGCCTGCAGTTCGATGCGCTGGTAGTCGCGCTTGCCTGCCAGCAATTCCTCGCGCGCATGCCGGAGGGCCGCATTGAGGGCGGGGGCCTCGATGCGCTCTTCCGGCGTGAGATAGCCGTTGCGCGAGGACAGCGCCAGGCCGTCCGCTGCGCGAACCGTCTCGGCCAGGATGATTTCGATGGGCAGCGCAAGCTGCCGCACCATGTTTCTGAGCACGATGCATTGCTGGTAGTCCTTCTTGCCGAAGATCGCCGCCTTGGGCGCCACCATGTTGAAGAGCTTCAGGACCACCGTGGCGACGCCGCGGAAATGCCCCGGCCGCACGGCGCCGTCAAGGATGTCGGCGATTTCCGGCGGCTCCACCGCATAGGTCTGCGGTCCGGGATAGATCTGCGATTCGTCCGGCGCGAACACGAC
>CANGUJ010000053.1 GCA_947456845.1 Burkholderiales bacterium
AGGTTATGCGTCTGGCTCACGCCTGCGGGCAGGTCCAGGGCGGCGCCGCCGAGGAAACACACCACCACGGGCTTGCCCGCCTTGCCGGCGCGTTCGATCACCGCCCGCATGACCTCGGGTGCCGGCGGCTTGGACACGATGCCGATGACGCGGGTGCCCGGATCGGCGGCGAGCAGATCCAGGGCCATCAGCATCGTGATGCCGCCGACCTCGGCCTTGACGTCGCGACCGCCGGTGCCGACGGCATGGCTGACCCCCTCGCCCTGCAGGTGGATCTGGCAGCACACCTCTTGCAGTCCCGTGCCCGACGCACCGACAAGGCCGATGCGTCCGCGGCGAACGACGTTGGCGAAACCGAGCGGGACGCCGCCGATGATGGCCGTGCCGCAGTCCGGCCCCATGACCAGGAGACCGCGCCGTGCGGCAAGGGTCTTGACCGCCTTCTCCTGCTCGATCGGCACGTTGTCCGAGAAGAGGAAAACATTGAGGCCGGCCTTGACGGCCTTCAGCGCTTCGGCCCCGGCGTAGGCGCCCGGCACGGAGATCTGCGCGAGATCGAATGCGTTCCCGGTGCCCAGTCCCATGGCGATGCTGCGCGGCACGATCTCCTGGCCGGGGCCGGATTGCTTGGCAGTCGCGGTCAGCGCCGTTTCGATCTCCTCGAAGGCCTTCACCAGCACCGTGCTGTCGCGCGCTTCGACCACGATGATCAGGTCGCTGGGGTTGGCGGCGGCGGCTTCGCTGTCCAAAAGCCCGGCTTCATCCAGAATCTCCTTGTTCGCCGGGGTGCCCATGATGAGCGTGGCGCGGCTGACCGCCGGGTCCTGAAGCACCTTTTCCGCGATCCGCATCAGCGCCACGGAGTCCTTGTACAGGTTGGGTTTCATGCGGGTCAGAATCGGCACGGCTTCACCTTGGAATTTGTCTGGCGCTGGGTTTTGCGCACAAAGATCATCAGAATTGTATACAAAATGCAAAAGGGCCGACGAGGTTTCGCGCAGCCGACCCGCCGGACCGCGCTGCGGGCGCGGGGCGCCGGCCGGTGCGGGCACGCCGATGAGCGGCCCGATGCGGCAACCGGCACGGCCGGCGAGTCTATGCCGCCGTCGGCATCCCGCCCATGACCGCGTTGAAGCCGGAGTCGACGTAGGTGATCTCGCCGGTGACGCCGGCGGCGAGGTCGGAGAGCAGGAACGCGGCGACATTGCCGACGTCGTCGATGCTGACGTTGCGCCGCAGCGGGGCATTTTCCTCGACAAACTTGAGAATCCTTGAAAATCCGCCGATGCCCATCGCCGCGAGCGTCTTGATCGGGCCGGCGGAAATGCCGTTGACGCGCAGCCCGCGCGGACCGAGGGAAGACGCCATGTACCGGACGCTCGCCTCGAGGCTCGCCTTCGCCAGGCCCATCGTGTTGTAGTTGGGCACCACGCGCTCGGCACCCAGGTAGGTGAGCGTCAGCAGCGCGCCGGCGCGTCCTTGCATGAGCGGCAGCGCCGCCTTGGCCAGGGCGGCGAAGCTGTAGCTGGAGATGTCGTGGGCGATGCGGAAGCGCTCGCGGGTGATGCCTTCCAGAAAGTCGCCCTCGATGGCTTCGCGCGGCGCAAACCCGATGGCGTGCACGAGTCCGTCGAGGCTGTCCCAGCGGCGTCCCAGGCCTGCGAAGGCGGCAGCGATCTGATCGTCCTCGGCGACGTCGCAGGGAAACACGAGGTCGGAGCCGAACTCGGCCGCGAAATCCCGGATGCGCGCCTCGAAGCGTTCGCCCTGGTAGGTGAAGGCCAGCTGCGCGCCCTGGGCATGGCATGCCCGGGCGATGCCGTAAGCGATCGACCGGTTGCTCAGCACGCCCGTCACCAAAATCCTCTTGCCCTCGAGAAAGCCCATTGCGTCTCCGCGGTTGCGTTGTCCTTGCGCCGCATTATAAGGTTCACCCGCAGCGTCAAGCGCGGCCACATTCGCTACACTTCGCCAATGCTACGCATCGTGACCGCGCGCTTGAAGGCTTTTCTGGCCCCGGCCTGTATGGGCGCGGTGTTGCTCGGCGCGTCGGGTTGCGGGGAGGTGTGGAACGATCCGTACGCCCGCCCGAGCGGCGAGGACAACACGCTCTACACGTCGTTCTCGCAGCGGCCCAAGCATCTCGACCCGGCGAAGTCGTACACGGCCGACGAGGCGGAGTTCGTCGCGCAGATCTACGAGCCGCCGTTCCAGTACCACTACTACAAGCGTCCCTACGAATTGATGCCGGCGGCCGCCACCGAGGTGCCGCGGCCGCGTTACTACGACAAGGACGGGCGCGAACTTGCGGGCGATGCGCCGGCCTCGAGCGTGGCGCGCAGCGTGTACGACATCCGCATCCGCCCCGGCATCCGCTATGCCCCGCATCCGGCCTTCGTCGAGGCGAACCGGAAGCTCACCCGCGACGCCGTCGCCGGCAAGTACCGCCTCTCCGATTTTGCGGACACCGGCACCCGCGAGCTGGTCGCCGAGGACTTCGTCTACCAGATCAAGCGCCTGGCGCAGCCGCGCGTCAACTCGCCGATCTTCAGCCACATGGCCGATTACATCATCGGCCTGAAAGCCTTCGGGGATCGGCTCAAGGCGGAGGTGAAGAAGATCGAAGCGCGCGACGGCAAGGATGCCTGGGTCGACCTGCGCCCTCATTCGATCGAAGGCGTCGAGGTCGTCGACCGCCACACCTACCGGATCACGGTGGACGGAAAGTACCCGCAATTCATCTACTGGCTGGCGATGGCCTTCTTCGCGCCGATCCCCTGGGAAGCCGACCAGTTCTACGCGCAACCCGGCATGGCCGAGCGCAACCTGACGCTGGACTGGTATCCGGTGGGCACCGGCCCCTACATGCTTTCGGAGAACGACCCCAATGCGCGCATGGTGATGACGCGCAATCCCAATTTCCGCGGCGAGCCGTTTCCCGCCGAGGGTGAGGCCGGCGACGCGGCGGCAGGCCTGCTGAAGGACGCCGGCAAGCCGATGCCCTTCATCGACCGGGTCGTGTTCACCCGCGAAAAGGAATCGATTCCCTACTGGAACAAGTTCCTGCAGGGCTACTACGACAACTCCGGCATTTCCTCGGACACCTTCGATCAGGCCATCAAGGCCGGCGGCGAGGGCGAGGCGACCCTCACCGCCGCCATGGAGGCGCGTGGCATCCGGCTCAATACCTCCACAGCCACCACATCGTTCTACCTGGCCTTCAACTGGCGTGATCCCGTGGTCGGCGGCAGCGACCCGAAAACCGCCGAGCGTACGCGCAAGCTGCGTCACGCCATCTCCATCGCGCTGGATTTCGAGGAGTTCATTTCCATTTTCATGAACGGGCGAGGTATTCCCGGCCAGGGCCCCATTCCGCCAGGCATCTTCGGATTCAGGGAAGGGCGTGAGTCGGTCAATCCGGTCGTCTACGACTGGAAAAACGGGCGGGCGGAGCGCAAGGCGATTGCGCATGCGAAGAAGCTGCTCGCCGAGGCGGGCTATCCCGACGGGCGCGATGCCCGCACCGGCGCGCCGCTGGTCCTGTACCTGGATGCGGCCGACCGCGGCCCCGGCGACAAGGCCCGCTTCGACTGGTATCGCAAGCAATTCGCCAAGATCGACGTGCAGCTGGAAATCCGCGGCACCGACTGGAACCGTTTTCAGGAAAAAATCCGCAAGGGCAACACCCAGATGTTCTTCCTGGGCTGGAATGCCGACTATCCCGACCCGGAGAACTTTCTTTTCCTGCTCTATGGCCCGAATGCCGCGGCCAAGAGCGACGGCGAGAACAAGGCCAATTATTCGAATCCCGAATTCGACCGCCTTTTCGATGAAGTCAAGGCGATGGATAACGGCCCCGAACGGCAGGCGTTGATGGACCGCATCCTTCGCCTGCTGCAGGAGGACGCGCCCTGGGTATGGGGCTTTCATCCCAAGAGCTACGGCTTGTCGCACGCCTGGATCCGCAATGGCAAGCCGAACCAGATGGCCAACAACGGCATCAAGTACCAGCGCATCGATGCCGCGTTGCGCGCACAGAAGCGCGCCGAATGGAACCGGCCGGTGGTGTGGCCGTTCTTTCTTCTCGTGGCGGCCATGGGCCTCCTGGCCTGGGCGGGCGTGCGCTACTGGCGCCGCTCCGAGAGCGCGGTGGCGATAAGCGCATGACCGCCTACCTCGTCCGGCGTCTCGTCTACGCCTTCCTGATCCTGATCGGGGTGAACCTGATCACGTTCTGGCTGTTTTTCAAGGTCAACACGCCGGACGACATCGCCCGCCTGCAGCTGGGGGCCAAGCGCGTGACGCCGGACGCGATCGCCAAATGGAAGGCCGAACGCGGATACGACAAGCCGCTGCTGTACAACGGCAGTGCGGAAGGGGCGAAGCGCTTCACCGAGACCATCTATTTCGAGAAGTCGGTCGCGATGTTCATGCTCGACTTCGGTCGCGCCGATGACGGGCGCGACATCTGGTTCGAGATACGCAACCGCGCCGGCCCGAGCCTGGCGGTGCAGGTGCCGGTGTTCATCGTCGGGCTGGGCGTCAATGTGTCGTTCGCCCTGCTGCTCGCCCTGTTCCGCGCGACCCGGTTCGACTTCGCCTCTCAGGTGTTCCTGGTGGCGATGATGTCCATCTCCAGCCTGTTCTTCATCATCGCCGGACAGTACGTGTTCTCCAAGCTGTGGCACCTGGTGCCCATCTCGGGCTACGCGGGCGGCGCCGACGCGTTCAAGTTCCTCGTCCTGCCGGTGGCCATCGGGATCTTCGGCAGCCTGGGGGGCGCCACGCGGCTGTACCGGACCATCTTCATCGAGGAGATGGGGCGCGACTACGTTCGCACCGCGCGCGCGAAGGGCATGTCGGAACTGGTGGTGCTCTTCCGCCACGTGCTGGGCAACGGCATGATCCCGATACTCACCGGCGTCGTGGTGGTCATTCCGGGGTTGTTCGTCGGCAGCCTGCTGACCGAGTCGTTTTTCGGCATTCCCGGCCTGGGCAGCTACACCATCGAGGCGATTCAGGCGCAGGACTTCGGCGTGGTGCGTTCGATGGTCTTCATCGGGTCGGTCCTCTACATCCTCGGGCTGGTGTTGACCGACATTTCCTACACCATCGTCGATCCGCGCGTGAGGCTTGACACATGAACTTCATGGTGGTCGTCCTGTGGACCGACGTCCTGCTGTTCATCCTTCTGGCGGTGTGCCTGGCCTACGCGCGGCATGCGGCGCGCCGCCCGCACCTGCGCGCGCCCTGGGCGCGCATGGCCAGGAGCGCCTCCGGCATGGCCGCGGCGACTGTGCTCTCGGCATTCGCCCTGATCGGGGTGCTCGACAGCCTGCACTACCGCCCCCTGATCGAGGCCAAGCCGGGCGTGCCCGGGCCGGCGCGCTACGCGGTCGAGGTGCGCAGTGTGCTCGACCTCGTCATCCAGGGCGTGCTGGGCCCGATGGCGGGAAAGAGCGAGAAGACCTACTCGGCGCCGCTTGCCACCCACGCCTTCTCGCGCGAAAACATCGAGAGGCCCGGGCCCGACGGCAAGCCCCGTCAGGTGCGCGAGTACCCGCGCCTGGCCAACGGCGGGGCCCACCTCAAGGATCCGGCGCGGGAATGGGCCGCGGATGTCGCCACGCACGCGGTTCGCGGCATGGTGTTCGGGTTCATCGCGTGGCTGGCGCTGGCTTTCGTGCTGCTCGGCGCGTACGCGGCGAACCATCAGGAGGACGGCGGTATCGCCGGGGTCTGGGGCGATGCATGGAGCGGCCGCGGACGCCTGCCCTGGCGCTCGATCCTCATCACGCTGCTGGTGATCTGCCTGTGCGCGGGCGTGGCCGCGACGCTGGGCAGCCGATATCACCTGCTCGGCACCGACAAGGTCGGGCAGGATGTCCTCTACCTGGCGCTCAAGAGCGTGCGGACCGCATTGATCATCGGCACCCTCACCACGCTGGTGATGCTGCCGATGGGGGTGCTGCTCGGCATCGCCGCGGGCTATTTCGGCGGCTGGATCGATGATGCCATCCAGTACGTCTACACCACGCTCAATTCCATTCCCGGGGTGCTGCTGATCGCGGCCTCGGTGCTGATGATGCAGGTGGCCATCGACGCCAATCCCGGCTGGTTCGCGACCGCCGCGGAGCGCGCCGACTTCCGCCTGCTGTGCCTGTGCTTCATTCTCGGGATGATGAGTTGGACCGGCTTGTGCCGCCTGATGCGCGGCGAGGCGCTCAAGCTGCGCGAACTCGAGTATGTCCAGGCCGCCCGCGCCTTCGGCGTGTCGCGGCTGGCCATCATCGTCCGCCACATCCTGCCCAACGTGATGCACCTGGTGATCATCAGCGCGGTGATGGATTTCTCCGGCATGGTCCTGACCGAGGCGGTGCTGTCGTATGTGGGGGTGGGGGTGGACCCGTCGATGTCGAGTTTCGGTTCCATGATCAACGCGGCCCGCCTGGAGATGTCGCGCGACCCGATGGTCTGGTGGTCCCTGGCGGCGGCGTTTTTCTTCATGCTGGCGCTGGTCCTGGCCGCCAATCTTTTCGCCGACGCGGTGCGCGATGCCTTCGACCCGCGCCTGTCGCCCAAGCGCCGCCGGCGTGGCCTGCTTGCGAAAGCGTCCGCATGAGCGCAGTCCTCGAGATAGGCGGCCTGAATACCCGCATCGAAACGGCCGGGGGCGTGATCCGTGCGCTCGACGATGTCTCCTTCGAGATCGCCCGGGGCGAGACATTCGCGGTTGTCGGCGAGTCCGGCTGCGGCAAGTCGATGACGGCTTTGTCGATCATGCGCCTCTTGCCGGAGGCCGCGTGGATCGACAGCGGGCGTGTGGACCAGGAGGGCCGCAGGCTGCTCGAATTGCCCGAGTACGAGATGCGCGACGTGCGCGGGCGCCGCATCGGGATGATCTTCCAGGAGCCGGCCACCAGCCTCAACCCGGTCATGACCTGCGGGGAGCAGATCGTCGAGGTGCTCGAGCGCCACGGCATCGCTCGAGGCGCCGCCGCCCGCGCTCGCGCCCTCGACTGGTTGCAGCGGGTCGGGATTCCCGACCCGGCGCAGCGCATGGACGACTATCCGTTCCAGCTTTCCGGCGGCATGAAGCAGCGGGTGATGATCGCCCTGGCGCTGTGTTCCGAACCGGAAGTGCTGATCGCGGACGAGCCGACCACCGCCCTAGACGTCACCATTCAGGCGCAGATCCTGGATCTGCTGGTGGAACTACAGCGATCCAACGGCATGGCCATGCTCCTGATCACCCATGACCTCGGCGTCGTCGCCCGCATGGCGCACCGGGTGGCCTTGATGTACGCCGGAGAAATGATCGAGATCGGCAGTCGCGCGTCATTCTTCGCTCGGCCACTGCATCCCTATGCCGCGCGCCTGTTCGCCGCGTTGCCCGGCTCGGCCAGCCGCGGTTCGCCTCTGATGACCATACCCGGCATGGTCCCGCCGCTGACAACGGAGTTCGCCGGCTGCCGATTCGCGCCGCGCTGCGCCTTCGCCCATGCCCGCTGCGAGGCGGAGGCGCCCGGATGGCACATGGCCGCCACGGACGGCACCACAAGCCATCGGGCCAGGTGCCACCTGCTCGAGGAGGGCGAGGTGCCGCCCCTGCGCGCGGAAGCCGGCGCGGCAGCGGCGGCGCTGCCCGTCAGCCAGCAAGGCGCGTTGTTGGAGGTGCGTGATCTCAAGGTGCATTTTCCGATTCGGCGCGGTCTTTTCCGTCGCACTGTGGGGCATGTGCGCGCCGTCGATGGCGTCTCGCTTACGATCGGCGCCGGCCGAACCCTGGCGCTGGTGGGCGAGTCCGGCTGCGGCAAGACCACCGTCGGCAAGGGGTTGCTGCAGCTGATCGCGCCGAGCGCGGGATCGATCCGGTTCGACGGACGCGAACTCGCCGGCGCGCCGGCCAAGGTGTTGCGGCAGAGCCGCTCGCTCATGCAGATCGTCTTCCAGGACCCGTTCGCCTCGCTCAATCCGCGCATGCGGGTCGGGGAGATCATCGCTGAAGGAATGGCGTCTTTCGGTCTGGGCGTGGATCAGGCGGGGCGCGATCGCGAGGCGGCGTCGCTTCTGGCTCAGGTGGGGCTTCCGGCAGACGCGCGCGATCGCTACCCGCACGAATTCTCCGGCGGGCAGCGTCAGCGTATCGCCATCGCGCGCGCCCTGGCGGTGGAACCGAAGCTGATTGTCTGCGACGAGCCCACCAGCGCGCTCGACGTCTCGGTGCAGGCGCAGATCCTCAACCTGCTGGCCGACCTGCAGCGCGAGCGCGGTGTGGCCCTCCTGTTCATCACCCACAACCTGGCGGTCGTGGAGCATCTTGCGCACGATATCGCCGTCATGTATCTGGGGCGGATCGTCGAATCGGGCTCCGCGGACGAAGTATTGCGACGCCCGCGCCACCCCTACACGCAGGCGCTGCTCGCGGCCGTTCCGCGCATCGAAGGCGGTGCCGAAGCCCCGCAGGTCGCGGATCGCAAGTTGTTCGCCGATCTGCCGAGCCCCGCCAACCCGCCGGCGGGTTGTCACTTCCATACGCGCTGTTCCCGCGCCACCGCGGAGTGCGCCGCCGCCTATCCCGAGGCGCGGATCGTCTCGCAGACGCATCGGGTACATTGCATTCATGCCCAATAGGCCGGGCCGATAGAATCATTTCAGCCGCCCCTCCGGCGGCATGACCTTGGAGACACCAGACATGACTGGACGCCGTACCCTCCTGAAAGCGGCCGCCCTGGCGGCGTTCGCACCATCGGTCGCGCGGGCGCAGTCCTTCCCGTCCCGGACCATCCGCTACATCTGCCCGTGGCCGGCCGGGGGCTCGACCGACATCGTCATGCGCGCATTCGCCGAAAGCGCGGGCAAGGCACTCGGACAGACCGTCCTGGTCGAGAACAAGCCCGGCGCGGGCGGCACCCTCGGGGCCATCGAATTGGTCAACGCCAGGCCGGACGGCTACACCCTGGCCCAGCTTCCGATCAGCGTCTTCCGCATTCCCCACATGCAAAAAGTGCAGTTCGACCCGCTCCGGGACTTCACGTGGATCGCCTGCCTGACCGGCTATACCTTCGGCTTCGTCGTGCGCGCCGATTCGCCGATCAAGAGCATCAAGGACCTGGTCGACTACGCGAAGGCCAACCCGGGCAGGTTCACCTACGGCAACACCGGCACGGGTACCAGCCCGCATCTGGCGGTGGAGGAGTTCGCGCAACGCGCCGGCATCCAGTTGCAGCCTGTGCCGTACAAGGGCAATGCCGAGAACATGCAGGCCGTGCTCGGCGGACACGTCATGGGCGCATCAGACGCCACCGGCTGGGGACCGCATGTGGACGCCGGCAGGCTCCGCCTGCTCGCGACCTATGGCAGCAAGCGCACCAAACGGTGGTCCAACGTGCCGACCCTGGATGAACTGGGCTACAAGACGATATCGGACTCCCCGTTCGGCGTTTGCGGGCCCAGGAACATGGATCCGGCGGTCGTGAAAACCCTTCAGGATGCCTTCCGCAAGACGCTCGACGACCCGGCGGTGCAGTCCGTTCTGGACAAGTATGACCAATCGGTGATCTATCTCGACACAGCCGCCTACACGAAATATGCGAGGGATACCTTCGAATCGGAAAAGGCATTGATAGACCGGCTCGGCCTTGCGGCGAAGTCCTGAGCGGAGCGCGCCGGTGAGATCGGATTTCACGTTTTTCCACAGCCTGCGTGTGCGCTGGTCCGAGGTGGACATGCAGAGGGTTGTCTTCAACGGCAACTATTTCAACTATTTCGACGTGGCGGTCTACGAGTCGTGGCGCGCCATGCTGGCGGCGGGGCTCCCGGCGGCAGGGGCGGGCCTGCAGACCCGCTTCGACGGCTGGATTCACAATATCTTCGTGGTCAAGGCGTCCGCCGAGTACCACGCGCCGGCGCACTGGAACGACGACCTCGACATCGGCGTGCGGATCGCCAGACTCGGCCGCTCTTCGATGCGCACGGTGACCGAGATCCACCGCGCGGACGAGCATCTGGTCAGCGGAGAGCTGATTTACGTCTACAAGGACCCGGTCGCCAACGCTTCGGCGCCGCTTCCCGATGAGTTTCGCCAACTGGCCATCGCCTTCGAGAGAGTCAGGCCTGAAGGCGCCTGAAGTTTTTCCGCCCGATGCGTTTCTTCCTCAAGGCCACACTGGTTGCATCGCTTCTCGCGGTCATCGGCCTGCCTGTGGCCGTCGTCATCGGCCTGTTTCTGGCACTCGATGACCAGCCGACCCTGTTGCGGGCGGCTGAAGTCAGGCCGGAGGCCATCGCCCGGGCAAAAAGGATCGTCGAGCGCAACGATCCGCGCCGCATGCAGTCCGGCGTGCTGCGCAGCGTGGTCATTGGCGGCGAAGACCTCGATACGGCGTTCAATTACCTGGCGCACCAGCATGCCCGCGGCAGCGCTGCGGTGAGGCTCAGGGAAGGCGCGGTAAGCATGGCCGCCAGTCTCGCGCTGCCGGCCAACCCGTTCGGCAGGTACCTGAATCTCGACGCTGAATTCGCCGAAGCGGAGGGCTTGCCCCAGGTCCGGTCCCTCGACGTGGGACGGCTGCACCTGCCCGGCTTTGTCGCGCGGCGCCTCGTCGAATGGGGAATCGCGAAATGGTCGGCGCAGGCCGGCGCCGCCAAGGCGCTGGCGGCCATCAAGCAGGTGTCGTTTCGCGACGGCGCGTTGATGCTGATCTACGAGTGGGATAACGCGCTGCCGGCCAGCCTGACCGGCATGCTGTTGCCTGTCGAAGACGAGGCGCGCCTGAAGGCCTACCAGACCTTGCTGTTCGACTTGTCGAGAAGCAGCGACCGCGGGGCGCTACCGATGGAGCGCTTATTGCAGGCCATGCTGCTGCATGCCGGCCAGCGGGGCGGGGACGCGGCCGCCGAGAATCGCGCCGTCCTGCTGAGCCTGGCGTTGTTTGTCAACGGAAAGGGCCTGGGCGCGGTCCTGCCGGCAACGAGGTCATGGCCCAAGCCCGCTGCCCGCCACGTCACCCTGGCGGGGCGGCATGACTTCGCGCAGCATTTCGCCGTCTCGGCAGCGCTTGCCGCGACGGCCGGCAGTCCCTTGTCGGATGCCGTCGGGCTGTTCAAGGAAATCGATGATTCCAACGGCGGCAGCGGCTTCTCGTTCAACGATATCGCGGCAGACCGGGCCGGGACCCGTTTCGGGGAACTCGCCACATCCTCGCGCGCGGGCGCGCTCAAGGCGCAAAAAATCGCGCCAGACCTGACCGCCGGTCAGATTTTTCCCAGGGTGGACGATTTGCCGGAGTTCATGCCCGCATCCGAGTTCAAGCGCCGTTTCGGCGGCATCGGCGGCGTCGAGTACAAGCGCCAGATGGCGGAGATCGAAAGGCGGGTCGCAGCCCTGCCGGTCTACCGGGATTAGGCGGGCAGGCAGGTGCGCGAGCGAGGCCCTGCGCTAGAATGCGCCGCCGCGGGCCCCCCTCCACTCCTGATTGGAATATGCATGAAAATTTTCGACAAGCTCTACATCAATGGCGCATGGGTCGCGGGCGCGGGCGGCGGGACCATCGACGTCATCAACGCCGCCACCGAGGAGGTCATGGGCCGCATTCCCGAGGGCGTCGAAGCCGATGCGGAGGCCGCCATAGCCGCCGCGAAAGCGGCATTCGGTGCGTGGTCGGCCACGCCGGCTGCGAAGCGCGGCGAGGCGCTTGCCGCCATCGCCGCAGCGCTCAAGGCACGTGGCGACGAATTCGCGCGCACCATCACCGGTGAGGTGGGGGTTCCGTTCAAACTCGCCCAGCGAGTCATGGTCGGAAATCCGCTCAACACGTTCGGCATGTACGCGAAGCTCGCGGCGGAATTCGAATTCGAGAAGACGGTCGGCAATTCGCTGATCGTTAGGGAACCGGTCGGCGTGGTCGCGGCGATCACTCCGTGGAATTTTCCCCTGCACCAGATCGCCCTCAAGGTCGCGGCCGCGCTGGCGGCCGGTTGCACCGTGGTACTCAAGCCGTCGGAAGTCGCGCCGCTCAATGCCTTCATGCTGGCGGAGATCATGCACGAGGTGGGGTTGCCCAAAGGCGTGTTCAACCTCGTGTCCGGCTACGGCCCGGTGGTCGGTGAAGTGCTGGCCCGGTCGCCCGATGTCGACATGGTGTCGTTTACCGGTTCCACCCGGGCCGGCAAGCGGGTATCGGAGCTTGCTGCGCAGACCGTCAAGCGGGTCGCGCTCGAACTCGGCGGAAAGTCGGCGGCCATCATCCTCGACGACGCGGACTTGGCGACCGCGGTCAAGGCCACCGTCAGCTACTGCTATCTGAACTCCGGGCAGACCTGTGCCGCGACAACCCGCATGCTGGTCCCGGAGTCGCGCTATGTGGAAGCCGCGCAGATCGCCACGGAGGTGGCGGGCGGCTTCACGGTCGGCGATCCGATGGGCGATGCGCGGCTCGGGCCGCTGATCTCCGGGGTTCAGCGTGACCGCGTGCGTGCGTACATCCGCAAGGGCATCGAGGAGGGCGCGACGCTGCTTGCCGGGGGCGCGGAGGCGCCTGACGGGCAGCCCAGGGGCTATTTCGTGAAGCCGACCGTATTCGGCAACGTCAAGCCGGAAATGACCATCGCCCGCGAGGAGATCTTCGGCCCGGTGCTGTCCATCCTCACCTACAAGGACGAGGCCGATGCGGTGCGCATCGCCAACGATTCGGTGTACGGCCTCGCCGGCACGATCTGGTCGAAGGACGAGGCGCGGGCCATGCGCGTCGCGCGCCAGGTTCGCGCCGGCCAGATCGACATCAACGGCGGTCCGTTCAACCCGATGGCGCCGTTCGGCGGGTTCAAGCAATCGGGCAACGGGCGCGAATCCGGCGTCTACGGACTCGAGGAATTCCTGGAGTACAAGTCCCTGCAGCTGCGGCCGCCGAAGGCCGCATGATGGAGCAGCGTGTCGCCATCATCACCGGGGCCGGGAGCGGGATCGGCGCGGAAACCGCCCAGCAACTTGCGGCGCGCGGCTGGCGGGTGGTGATCAATTACCGCGCCAACCGCGAACCGGCGGAAGCGGTCGCCGAGCAGTGCCGCGCCTCGGGCGGCGATGCCATCGCGGTGCAGGCCGACGTCTCCGAGGACGCGGCCTGCAAGGCCCTGGTGCAGGCCGCGCTCGCGAGGTTCGGCCGCATCGATGCGCTGATGAACAACGCCGGCGAGACCAAGGTTGCGCCGGCGGCGGATCTGGACGCGCTGTCCGGCGACGATTTCATGCGCCTTTATCGCAACAACGTCGTGTCGGTCTACCAGATGACACGCGCCGCCGCCCCGGCTCTCAGGGAGAGCGGCCATGGCAGCGTAGTCAACATCGGCTCGCGCGCCGGCGTCACCGGGGGGGGCACCTCCACGGCATATGCGGCAAGCAAAGCCGCAGTCCATACCCTGACGAAGTCGCTGGCCCGGGTGCTCGGGCCGGCGGTACGCGTCAACTGCGTCGCACCGGGCTATGTGGATACCGGCTGGCATGTGCGCGGGCGCGGCCAGGAGCATGCGGACAAGGCCAAGGCGGGCATGATCGCCAAGGCGGCGCTGAAGAAGGTTGTCACTGCCCAGGAGATGGCGGAAATGTGCGTGCTGCTTCTCGCCGGCGGTACGGCCATGACCGGAGAGGTCGTCTTCATGGATGGCGGCGTTCACCTGGCCTGACGATACCGGCGGTTATCTGCTCCCACTTGACCGCGGGGACGTCAGGCAGGCCGGCAGGGTGCGTGCGGCGCTTCAAAAGAGGCAATTGACGGCGGCTTCGCACCGCTCGCGCGTGGTGTGAACGGACTCAGTGGCGGTCGGTTGGGCTCGGCAGGACGGCCTGGCGGCCGAGGCCGGCATCGATGCGCGGAGACAGTCGCTTGGGGACGCCGCGGCGCGAGGGGGCGCCAAGGGGCGCCAAGGGGCGCCAAGGGGCGCGGCATCGCGCGCC
>CANGUJ010000054.1 GCA_947456845.1 Burkholderiales bacterium
GACGCGCTCGGCCGCACCTACGAGATCGTCTTCATCAACGACGGTTCGCGCGACCGCTCGCCCGCCATCCTGCGCGAGCAGTTCGCCCGGCGGCCGGATGTCACCCGGGTGGTACTGTTCAACGGCAATTTCGGGCAGCACATGGCGATCATGGCGGGCTTCGAAGCAAGCCGCGGCGACATCATCGTCACCCTCGACGCCGACCTGCAGAACCCCCCCGAGGAAATCGGCAATCTGGTCGCCAAGATGGGCGAAGGCCACGACTACGTCGGCACCATCCGCCGCCAGCGCCAGGACACCTGGTTCAGGCGCAGCGCTTCGCGCGCCATGAACAGCCTGCGCGAACGCATCACCCGTATCAAGATGACAGATCAAGGCTGCATGCTGCGCGCCTATTCGAGGGCTATCGTCGACGCCATCAATTCGTGCCGGGAGATCAACACCTTCATTCCCGCGCTGGCCTACACGTTCGCGCAAAAGCCGGTAGAGATCGAGGTCGCACATGAGGAACGCGCTGCCGGCGAATCCAAATACTCACTGTATTCTCTGATCCGCCTGAATTTCGACCTGATGACGGCGTTTTCGGTGGTTCCGCTGCAGTTGTTCTCGTTTGCCGGCATCATCATCGCGACGCTCAGCTTCGTCTTCACCGCTTATCTTGCAATTCGCCGGCTGTTCCTGGTGGGGCCGGAAGCCGAGGGATTGTTCACCCTGTTCGGCATCGCCTTTTTCCTGATCGGCGTGACGCTGTTCGGCATCGGCCTCCTCGGCGAATACATCGGACGCATCTACCAGCAGGTGCGTGCGCGTCCGCGCTATCTGATCCAGGCAGTCCTCGAAAAGCGCGAATGACAAGCGCGGTCGTCTTCGCGTATCACAACGTTGGGGTACGCTGCCTCGAGGTGCTGCTCGCACAGGGCATGGATGTGCGCCTGGTGGTGACGCATCGCGACAACCCGGTCGAGAGCATCTGGTTCGGCAGCGTGGCCGTCCTGGCCAGGGCGCGCGGCATCGAGGTCATCACGCCGGACGACCCGAATTCCCCCGAGGTGGTCGCGCAGGTGGCGGAAAAGGCGCCGGATTTCCTTTTTTCGTTCTACTACCGGCACATGCTGAAGCGCAGCCTCCTGGACATTCCGCGACGCGGCGCCTACAACATGCACGGTTCCCTGCTGCCCAAGTATCGGGGCCGGGTGCCGATCAACTGGGCCATCATCAACGGTGAAACCGAGACCGGCGCAACCCTGCATGCGATGACCGAAAAGCCGGACAACGGCGCCATCGTCGCGCAGAAGGCGGTGCCCATCGGCGACGAAGACACGGCACAGGACGTTTTCGAGCGCGTCACCGAAGCCGCTGCCGAGGCCCTCGCCGCCGTGTTGCCCTCCCTGGTGGCGGGCACGGCCCCGCATGTGCCGCAGGATTTGTCCAAGGGCGCCTATTTCAGCGGCAGGAAACCCGAAGATGGCCGGATCGATTTTTCCTGGCCGGCCCGGCGCATCCATGATTTCGTGCGCGCCCTGACCCGCCCGTACCCCGGCGCTTTTGCGGATATCGCCGGGCACCGCGCGGTCCTCTGGCGCACGCGGCCGGACGGCCCGGCGCCCTCCCCCGCAGCCTGCCTGTACGTGGTCGACAGCGGCGTCATCCTCGATTGCCTCGATGGCCAACGTCTGCACGTTCTCGACCTCGAGGTCGACGGCAAGCGCATCGACGGCGCCGAGTTCCAGCGCGCCTTCGGCTGCCGACAGATTCAACTCGCGTAAACTCCAAAAACCCCTTCCTCTTTGCACGCTTGACGCCCCCATCGCGCGCGGCAAGCGCAACCCGCATGAAAAAGCTCCTTATCCTCGGCGTCAATGGCTTTATCGGCCATCACCTGTCCAAACGCATCATCGCCGAGACCGACTGGGAGGTCTACGGCATGGACATGGCGGCCGATCGAATCGCCGACCTTCTGCCGGAGAAGCGCTTTCATTTCTTCGAAGGCGATATCACCATCAACCGCGAGTGGATCGAATATCACGTCAAGAAATGCGACACCGTGCTGCCTCTGGTGGCCATTGCCACGCCGGCCACCTACGTGAAAGAACCGCTGCGCGTGTTCGAACTCGATTTCGAGGCCAACCTGCCGATCGTGCGCGCCTGCGTGCGCCACGGCAAGCGCGTGATCTTCCCGTCCACCTCGGAGGTGTACGGCATGAGCGAGGATGCCGAATTCGATCCCGAAAAATCGAACTTCGTGCTCGGGCCGATCAATAAACCGCGCTGGATCTATTCCTGCGCCAAGCAGTTGATGGACCGCGTGATCCACGCCTATGGCATGCAGGAGGGCCTCAAATACACGCTATTCCGCCCTTTCAACTGGATTGGTCCAGGGCTTGATTCCATCCATACGCCAAAGGAGGGGTCTTCGCGCGTGATCACGCAGTTCCTCGGCCACATCGTACGCGGGGAGAATATCCAACTCGTCGACGGCGGCCTGCAGAAGCGCGCATTCACCTACGTCGACGACGGCATCGCGGCGCTCATGAAGATCATCGAGAACAAGGACGGTGTGGCCGATGCGCAGATCTACAACATCGGCAATCCCAAGAACAACTTCTCGGTGCGCGACCTGGCCACCATGATGCTGGACCTGGCCAGAACCATTCCGGAGTACCGCGAAAACGCGCGCAAGGTGAAACTGGTCAAGACCACCTCCGGCACCTATTACGGGCGCGGCTACCAGGATGTGCAGAACCGCGTGCCCAAGATCGCCAACACGATGAAGGATTTGGGCTGGGCGCCGAAAGTCAAGATGGACACCGCCCTCAAGAACATCTTCGAGGCCTATCGCGGCGACGTCGAGCAGGCGCGGCATCTGAACGACTGAGTCAGGCCATGCGTGTCGCACTGAAGGTGGATGTCGACACCTATCGTGGCACGCTCGAGGGCATACCGCCGTTGCTCGCTGCGCTCGAGCGCAACCGCGCCCGGGCCACCTTTCTCTTCAGTCTAGGCCCGGACCATACCGGCCGCGCCATCAAGCGGGTGTTTCGGCCCGGATTTTTCGGCAAGGTCGCGCGCACCTCGGTGGTGGAGCACTACGGCGTCAGGACGCTGCTTTTCGGAACGCTGCTGCCCGGTCCGGACATCGGCCGCAAGTGCGCCGGCCTGATGCGCGCGGTCCGTGACGCGGGCCATGAAGTCGGCATCCACGCCTGGGACCATGTGAAGTGGCAGGACGGTGTCGGAACCGATCTCAGGCACGCCTCCAACGAGTGGACGGAAAGGCAGATGACCCTTGCCTGCGAGCGCTTCGAGGAAGTTTTCGGCCTCCCGGCGCGGACTCATGGGGCGGCAGGCTGGCAGATGAACCCGCACGCCATTCGCCTGACCCAGCGTCTCGGATTCGACTATTGCTCCGACACCCGCGGCACCACGCCGTTCATGCCGGTAGTCAACGGCGAAGTCACCCTATGCCCTCAGGTGCCCTCCACCCTGCCGACGTTGGACGAGTTGATCGGGCTGGATGGCTGCACCGCCGAAAACGCGCACCAGCGGGTGCTGGCGGCGGCCGCCTCGCCAGCCCCCTGCGACCACGTGTACACGCTGCATGCCGAACTCGAAGGCATGAAGCTGTTGCCGGTATTCGAACGCCTGCTCGGCGCCTGGAATGCCCAAGGCGTCGAACTGGTCGGCACTGACACGATTGCGGCCGGCCTGGATCGCCAGTCGCTGCCGCGCCATCATGTCGAGTGGCGGGAGATCGCCGGCCGCAGCGGCGTTCTCGCCACCCAGGGCGCCAGGCATGCCCCGTAGCCACATGGCATCGAATTTGCGCTACCCTACTGCCCACTTCAACGTCCAGACTAAGCGCCAATGACCAGCCCCTCCATCCTCGGCCTTCCCGTCCCCGATTTCGAGGCGCCCGCGACCGGCGGCCGCTTCCGGCTCTCCGCCCTCAAGGGCCGCAAGGTCGTTCTTTATTTCTATCCCAAGGACAACACCCCGGGGTGCACGACCGAAGGCGAGAATTTCCGCGACAAGCATGCCGATTTCCGTGCCGCGGGCGCTGAGATATTCGGCATCTCGCGCGATAGCCTCAAGTCGCACGAGAGCTTCAAGGCCAAGATGGCGTTTCCCTTCGACCTGATATCCGATCCCGATGAAACGGTCTGCCTGATGTTCGACGTCATGAAGATGAAAAACATGTACGGCAAACAGGTGCGCGGCGTGGAACGCAGCACCTTCCTGATCGATGCCGAGGGCAAGGTGGCGCGCGAGTGGCGCGGCGTCAAAGTCGCGGGCCATGTCGATGAAGTCCTGGAGGCTGTCAAATCGATATGAGTTGTTGTCCGCGGTATCGGAAGGCGCCCCCTTGCTGAAGCGCCTTTGTCCGCCTGGTGCGCCTGCCGATTCGCTCCGCATCCGAGTCCCGGCCGTTTGTCCCCCCAGACAAACGGCCTTTTTGTTTTTCGATCCCTGCCTCACCCTTCAAGGAGAGCCCGTTGAACGCCAGCGTCACGCAACTGCCGCCTTCGAAAAAGACCCCCCGCAAGTCCGCCACGGTCACGCGCCTGCGTACGGTGCCGAACAAACTGTTCGTGCTCGACACCAACGTGCTGATGCACGACCCGACCAGCCTGTTCCGCTTCGAGGAGCACGACATTTTCCTGCCGATGGCCACGCTGGAGGAATTGGACAACCACAAGAAAGGCATGACCGAAGTCGCGCGCAACGCGCGCCAGGCCAGCCGCTATCTGGATGACCTCGTCAGCGGCGTCGAGGCCGCCATCGACGAGGGGATCGCGCTCGAAACGCGCAGCGGGAAGGACGCCACCGGGCGCCTGTTCCTGCAAACCGAGGCGATCACCCACACCCTGCCCGCGTCCCTGCCGGCGGGCAAGGCCGACAACCAAATCCTGGCCGTGGTGTTCCACCTGACCCAGAAGCACGCGGGCCGTCATGTGATCCTGGTGTCCAAAGACATCAACATGCGCATCAAGGCGCGCGCCCTGGGCCTCCCGGCCGAGGACTACTTCAACGACAAGGTCCTGGAAGATACCGACCTGCTCTACACCGGCACATCGGCCTTGCCGGCGGATTTCTGGGACACTCATGGCAAGGGCGTCGAGAGTTGGAAGCAGGGGGACAATACCTATTACCGCGTGCGCGGCCCGCTATGCCGCGATTGGCTGGTCAACGAGTTTGTGCATCTCGACGGCGATGGGCGGCCGCCGGCGGCTGCATTCCAGGCCCAGGTGACCGAGGTGAGCGGCAAGACCGCCGTACTCAAGGTGCTGCGCGACTTCAGCCACCACAAGCAAGCGGTGTGGGGCATTACCGCACGCAACCGGGAGCAGAATTTCGCCCTGAACCTGTTGATGGACCCTGCCATCGACTTCGTCACACTGCTGGGACAGGCCGGCACCGGCAAGACGCTGCTGACCCTGGCGGCGGGACTGATGCAGACCCTCGAGGCAAAAACCTATACCGAAATCATCATGACCCGCGTTACGGTGCCGGTCGGCGAGGACATCGGCTTCCTGCCCGGCACCGAAGAGGAGAAAATGACGCCCTGGATGGGCGCGCTGGAGGACAACCTGGACGTCCTCAACAAGTCCGACGACGAGGCCGGGGACTGGGGCCGTGCGGCGACACGCGACCTCATACGCAGCCGCATCAAGGTCAAATCGCTCAACTTCATGCGCGGACGCACCTTCATCAACAAGTTCCTGATCATCGACGAGGCGCAAAACCTCACGCCGAAGCAGATGAAGACCCTCATTACCCGCGCCGGTCCCGGCACCAAGGTGGTTTGTCTCGGGAACATAGCGCAGATCGACACGCCCTATCTCACCGAGGGCTCGTCAGGACTCACCTTCGTCGTCGACCGGTTCAAGGGATGGGGCCACAGCGGGCATGTGACGCTGCAACGCGGCGAACGCTCGCGCCTTGCAGATCATGCCGCCGAGGTTCTCTGAGGCACCTGCGAAGTCGCTCAGTCCGCCCTCGCCAGACCCGGGCCGGTAATCGGGCCCGGTCTGCCCGTGCCGTGCTGTTGGGCGTACTCGGCCAGTTTTTGCAGCACGAACTGGCGCACGATGGGCGGCAGACCGGCCGATTCGCGGATGAACCGGTCGACGACGGCATTGGCGTCGAAGTCGCCCCCCTGCTCGAGCAGAGAGGCGGACGCGCCATGGTCGGTCATGGTGTCGCCCCCGCCTTTGACCACGCGATGATGCGAGAACCCGCCTGACTGCTTCCACTCGAGCGTTCGCTGCTTGCGGCGGATGTCGTAGCACAACTGCATGCCGACGAACTCCCTGACGGCTTTGACGTCGGCGCGCTCACTATGGCGGAAGTAAAAGATGAACAGGTCGAAGTAATCGCTTTGATACCAGCGCCTCTTCGGACCGTCTGTCGCCTGCTTGCTGACGGTGATCTCGCGGAACATCGTCTGTTCTAAGCCCCCGCCTAGGTTGACAACACGGATGACCCCCCAAGTGTAGCCGACCGCGCCCCGCGCACGGAAATCGGCCCTGCGACCCGGGCATGATCTCCAACCCGAAACCCGGTGGCGTAGCCGCGCACCTGGTCCGCAGGACCCATAAGCCGCTATTGAAGTCCGAATAGCGCTCCTTTCCGCACGTTCGGCGCAAGGCATGCGCGCGTAGAATCCGTTACAGTATGGCGCTGTAACGTAACGGTTACATCACAAGCAGTACGATCCCGTTTTTCGAGCCAGGAAAGATTCCAGATGCTCTACCAGTTGCACGAATTGCAGCGGCGCTTGCTCAGCCCGATCACCGCGTTTGCCGAGGGTGCCGCGACGCTGTACTCGATTCCCGGCAGTCCGTTGTCCTACCTGCCTTTTTCGCGGGAAATCTCGGCCAGCTACGGCCTGATACACAGGCTCGGAAAGGATTACGAAAAGCCGCAGTTCGGCATTCGCGAAACCACGGTGCGTGGCGAGACAGTGGCGGTCAGCGAGGAAAGCGTGCTCGTCAAACCGTTCTGCGAACTCAAGCGTTTCAAGCGCGCCACCCGAGCCCGCGACCCGAAAGTGCTGGTCTGCGCGCCGCTCTCGGGCCATCATTCCACACTGTTGCGCGATACGGTGCGTCAACTCATTACCGAGCATGACGTCTACATTACCGACTGGATCGATGCTCGCATGGTGCCTCTTTCCGCCGGCAAGTTTCATCTCGATGATTACGTTGCCTATCTGGCCGAGTTCATCCGCCATCTCGGGCCGGACGTGCATGTCATCTCGGTGTGCCAGCCCACGGTCCCGGCCCTGGTGGCCATTTCGCTGATGGCCTCCGAGAACGACCCGAAAAGCCCGCGCACCATGACCATGATGGGCGGTCCGATCGACACCCGGCGCAGCCCTACCGAGGTCAATACGCTGGCCACCACCAAGCCGCATTCCTGGTTCGAAAACAACGTCATTTATCGCGTGCCTTCCAACTATCCCGGTTACATGCGACGCGTCTACCCTGGTTTCCTGCAGCATGCCGGCTTCGTGGCAATGAACCCGGACCGCCATCTCTCCAGCCACTGGCAGTATTACAACCAACTGGTCAAGGGCGACGGAGAGTCGGCGGCGCAGCATCGCGCGTTCTACGACGAGTACAACGCGGTGCTCGACATGGATGCCGACTACTACCTCGACACCATCAAGATGGTTTTCCAGAAGCATGCCCTGCCGCTGGGCACCTGGGTCACCGGCGCCACCCTCGGACACCGCAAGGTCGAACCCGCCGCGATACGCAAGACGGCGCTGTTCACCATCGAGGGAGAACTCGACGATATCTCCGGCAGCGGCCAGACCGAGGCGGCCCACGGGCTCTGCACCGGCATCCCCAAGGGCCGAAAGCAGCACTTCACCGCGCCCAAATGCGGCCATTACGGGATTTTTTCCGGCCGGCGCTGGCGCGAAATGATTTACCCCAAGATCAGCGCCTTCATCCGCAAGCACGCTTGAGGACGGCACGGCGTCCATCGCATCCCAATCACATCAGAACCCGTGGCGGCGGCCCCGGCCTCTGCCCCACCCGGCGCATCCATGTCAGAAACGCTCTACGAAGTCCGCAACTCGCCGATCCACGGACGCGGCGTCTTCGCGACCCGGCCCATCAAGAAGGGCACCCGCATCATCGAGTACAAGGGCAAACGCCTGACCCACAAGGAAGCGGACCGCATCTACGGCGGCACCTCGGAGACCGGCCACACCTTCCTGTTCACGCTCAACGACTATTACGTGATCGACGCGAACAAGGGAGGCAACGCGGCGCGCTGGATCAACCATGGTTGCACGCCCAACTGCACCTCCATCTGCGAGGAGGCGGAGGACGGCAAGCCCGAGCATGAGCGCGTGTTCATCGATGCCGTGCGCGATATCAAAGCAGGCGACGAACTCACCTACTCTTACTTCATCACTCTCGAGGAGCCGCATACGCGGCGCATGCAGAAGATCTGGAAGTGCCTGTGCGGTTCCAAGCGGTGCACCGGCACCATGCTGGAAATGAAAAAGGACAAGGCGTAGGAGAGGGGGCGCCGAGCGCGTCGGCTCTCCCCCCGGCGCTCCGTGGGGCCGGTCTGCGTCTTCGCTCCTAGCGCATCACGCCGGTACGTGGGGCAAAGCGGTCGGCCAGGACGCCGGCCATGGTCGCGCCGAAACGCTTGGCGAGGCGCTCGGCGACGTTTTCGCGCTCGGTGTAATCGATGATCGTCTCGGCCTTGATGACATCGCGGGCGACCGAATCGACCGTGCCCAAGGCGTCGGCCAGGCCCATTTCTACGCTCTTTGCACCGGTCCACATCAGCCCCGAAAACATCTCGGGGGTTTCCTTGAGACGCTTGCCGCGCCCTTTCTTGACCACCTCGATGAACTGCTGGTGGATCTCGCTCAGCATGGCCTGGGTGAACTCCCGGTGCTTTTCGTTGGTGGGCGAAAACGGGTCCATGAAGGCCTTGTTTTCCCCCGCGGTGTAGACGCGCCGCTCCACGCCGAGTTTTTCCATCGTGCCGGTGAAGCCGAAACCGTCCATCAGCACGCCGATCGACCCCACCAGGGAGGCCTTGTCAACGAAAATCTTGTCTGCAGAGGAGGCGATGTAATAGCCTCCCGAGGCGCACAGGTCCTCGACCACGACATGCAGCGGCTTGTCCGGATACTTGGCGCGCAGGCGCTTGATCTCGTCGTAGACGATGCCGGACTGCACCGGACTGCCGCCCGGGCTGTTGATGCGCAGGATCACGCCGGCGGAATGTTCGTCCTTGAACGCGCTCGCCAGAGCCGAGGTGATGTGGTCCGCGCTGTTGTTGCCGCCGGATTCGATGACACCCTGCAATTCCACCAGCGCCGTGTGCTTTTCGGCGGTCGCCGCGCGCTTGCCGGGCAACGGAAAGTCGATCAGGGCGACGATCAGCAGGGTGATGTAGGCGAAGGTCATCAGCTTGAAGAAAATGCCCCAGCGACGCGAGGACCTCTGTTCCTTGAGTGCGGCGAAGGCGAGCTTTTCGATCGTCTGACGTTCCCACGACGTATCCGCGGACGGCACGGACGCGCCTCCTGAAGGCACTTGCGCCGCATCGCGCGCGGAATCGGGGTTCTGATTGAACATCGTCACTCTTCCAGGAAAATCCTGCCGTCCGCCTCGCGTACGGGCACAGGATGCAAGCCCTGGCCGCGGCATGGGCCGCCGGCACAGGTGCCGTTTTGAGGATCGTACATGGCGCCATGAGTCGCGCAGATCAAGTATAAGCCGTCGGCATCGAAAAACACCCCGGGCTGCCAGTCGAGTTCGACCGGCACGTGGGCGCACCGGTTGAGGTAAGCGCGCGGCGCTCCGTCGAAGCGGACGACGAACGCGGCCTCGCTGCGCCCGTGCCGCTGCACCTCGAAACGCACACCGGTGCCGCCCTCGGCCAGGTCGGCCGAGGCGCAGATTACCCGTTGCGTGACAGCCATTGCGCGAGCTCCGCGACGGTTTCGACCATCGCCAGCGGGTTCAGGGTCTGCAGCTGGTCGCGAGGGTGCGCCCCATAGGTGACCGAAAGCGCGCCCACACCGGCGTTAACCGCCATCTGGGAGTCGTGCGTCGTATCCCCAATCATCAGCGTCCGCTCCGGTTCGGCGTCAAGCCGGTCCATCAGGTCGAACAGCATCTGCGGATGCGGTTTGGAGTGGGTTTCGTCGGCGCAACGGGTCCAGTCGAACAGGTGGCCGATGTCGCCCTGCGCCAGCGCGCGATCGAGGCCGGCACGCGACTTCCCGGTGGCCACCGCGAGCCGGTAGTCCCGCTCCCTCAGGTCTGCGAGCAGCTCACGCATGCCGGAAAACAGGATCAGGTCGTTTTCATGCTTGCGCCAGTGGGTCACGTAGCGCTCCACCAGGCGCGGGTAGTCGATCTTGGGCAGCCCGGGCACCGCGATGGCGAGGGCGTCGGCCAGACCAAGCCCGATCACATGACTGGCGATGGCGTCCTCGGGTACCGGCTGGCCGAGGTCGCGCGCCGCCTCTTGTATGGACTTGACGATCACGGTAGTGGAATCCATGATCGTGCCATCCCAATCGAACACGATCAGGTCGTAGTTTTTCATGCGGCTGCGGCGAGGCGCGGGAGCGTAGCGAGATAGTTTTCGCATTCTGCGGTAAGGCCCGCTTCGATGCGCACGCGCTCGCCGTTGTCTGGGCGAATGAACGAGATTCTAGCGGCATGCAGGAACATGCGCTTCAAACCTGCCTTCGCGGCGTGCCGGTTGGTATCGAAGTCCCCATACTTGTCGTCGCCCAGGATGGGATGCCCGGCCGAGGCCAGATGAACGCGGATCTGATGGGTTCGACCGGTCCTGATGGTCACCTCCAGCAGGGTAGCCTCTGCATAGCGCTTGGCCACGCTGACCACAGAATGCGCTTCCCGGGCCCCTTCATGGCTGGCCTGTGAAACCCGGCGTTCGCCGTCCCGGGTGACGTAGCTGGCGAGGGATTCGACAATATGGTGCTTGGCCGCGTGCGGCCAGACCCCCTTGACCAGCGCCAGATAGCGCTTGTCGATGCGCCCTTCCCGCAGCATTGCATGCAGGGCCACGAGGAACGGCCGCTTTTTCGCCAGCAGCAGGATTCCCGAAGTATCACGATCCAGGCGATGCACCAGTTCAAGAAATCGCGCCTCCGGCCGCGCCGCGCGCAGGGCCTCGATGACGCCGAAGCGCAGCCCGCTGCCGCCGTGCACGGCCACGCCGGCGGGCTTGTTGATGGCCAGCAGGCAGTCGTCTTCCAGCAACACTGGAAACCCCGCGCCTGCGCGCACCGCGCCGGGCGCCACGGGGCTCGGGCGCCGCGCCTGCAACTCGAGAGGGGGCAAGCGCACCCGATCAGCGACAGCCAGGCGGGTATCCGGACGCGCCCGGCCCTTGTTCACGCGCACCTCGCCGGAGCGAATGATCCGGTAGATCAGGCTTTTGGGTACGCCGTAGAGTACCCTTTGCAGAAAATTGTCGAGCCGCTGGCCGGCCGCATCCTCGCCGATTTCAAGCACTTTCGGCGCTGACTTAACTACATCGTTCATTTGTATATATAATCCTTTGGTCGGAGCGGTAAGGCCGGCACTTCACCGGTGCTCCCCGGAAACCGCATACATCCTGGTGCCAGCCACTGCACTAGTCCCCAAAGCGGGTTCTTGCGCGGTCCCTGCAATCAGTGCGTCCCACCCGGCGCATCTGCCAGCCGGCATCGCAAAAAGGGGGTCTCGATGACGCGCCTCTCACGGGAGGTTCGGCCGCCCTGATACCGCCTCGACCGGCTTGTCGCTCGCCAGATGTCATGACAAGAGCGATGTTATAGGCAAACGAATTCGCGCGCGAATCGCCCACTTGAAAAGTCCGGCTCTCCCATGAGGCCGGACCCCCCGCACCCCACGTGTCCCTCCTCTTTTCCATGGTCTTTGCGTTCTGCGTCGCGGGATTATTGCCCGTGATGCGGCAGGCATTCGCCCGCGTCAGCCACCCGGCTGACCGTCAGGCGCGTCCGGTCACGCACGGCATTGGAGGTCGCCGGGTGCAACTTCGGGCCTTCTGGCGCGCGCCAGGAGCAAGCAATGAAAAGAATGTTGTTCAATGCGACGCATGCAGAGGAACTGCGCGTCGCCATCGTGGATGGCCAGAAGCTGATCGACCTGGACATCGAAATCGCCGGCCAGGAGCAGCGTAAGAGCAATATCTACAAGGGCGTCATCACCCGCATCGAGCCGTCGCTCGAAGCGTGTTTCGTCGACTATGGCGTAGACCGCCACGGTTTCCTGCCTTTCAAGGAAATCTCCCGCACCTACTTTCGCGAGGGCGTCAACGTCCGCGACGCCACCATCAAGGAGGCGCTACGCGAAGGCCAGGAACTGCTGGTCCAGGTTGAAAAGGACGAGCGCGGCAACAAGGGGGCCGCGCTCACGACCTTCATCTCGCTGGCCGGCCGCTACCTGGTGGTCATGCCCAACAACCCGCGCGGTGGCGGCGTATCGCGCCGCGTCGAAGGCGATGACAGGCAGGAACTCAAGGAAGTCATGGACCAGCTGCAGTACCCGGAAGGCATGAGCCTGATCGCGCGTACTGCCGGCATCGGCCGCGAAGCCAACGAACTGCAGTGGGACCTGAACTACCTCCTGAAGCTGTGGGACGCGATCAAAAGCGCGGCCGACTCGCTCAAGGGCGCGAACCTCATCTACCTCGAGTCGAGCCTGGTCATACGCGCCATCCGCGACTACTTTTCGCCGGACATCGGCGAGATCCTGATCGACACCGACGACATCTACGAGCAGGCCAAGACCTTCATGTCGCTGGTCATGCCCGACACCGAGAGCCGGGTCAAGCGCTATCGGGATGACGTGCCGCTGTTTTCGCGCTTCCAGATAGAGCACCAGATCGAGTCGGCTTATTCGCGCACCGTGCAACTGCCCTCAGGCGGCGCCATCGTGATCGACCATACCGAGGCGCTGGTGGCTATCGACGTCAACTCCGCGCGCTCGACCCGCGGCACCGACATCGAGGAGACCGCCTTCCGCACCAACATGGAAGCGGCGGAAGAAGCTGCGCGCCAGCTGCGCCTGCGCGACATGGGCGGCCTGATCGTTATCGACTTCATCGACATGGAGTCGGCACGCAATCAGCGCGACGTCGAGCAGAGACTCAAGGACGCAATGAAGCCCGATCGCGCACGCGTCCAGATGGGCAAGATTTCGCGCTTCGGCCTGATGGAACTGTCGCGCCAGCGCCTGCGTCCGGCGCTCGCCGAAGCCAGCCATACCGTGTGCCCGCGCTGCAACGGCACCGGGCATATCCGCGACACCGAGTCCTCGGCGCTGCATATCCTGCGCATGATCCAGGAGGAGGCGATGAAGGACAACACCGCCACCGTGCGCGCGCAGGTGCCGGTCGATGTCGCCACCTTCCTGTTGAACGAAAAGCGTCTTGAGATCAACCGCATCGAGGCGCGCCAGCGTGTCAACGTCCTGCTGATCCCCAACATCCATCTGGAGACGCCTCACCACAAGATCGAGCGCCTGCGCTTCGACGACCAGACCGATACCAGCAAGCCGAGTTTCGAGCAGGCGGATGCGCCGGATACCGAAGGCTACAAGCGCAAGGAACCGGGGACGCAGGTCAAGAAACCGGAACCCGCCGTCAAGGGCATCACGCCGGAGGCGCCCGCCCCGATGCGCGCGGCCGAACCGGAAGCCCC
>CANGUJ010000055.1 GCA_947456845.1 Burkholderiales bacterium
CACCGGCGACAGTACTTCCGTCGCGCTCGGTGCCCACAGGGCGGCCAGTGAAACACCGGCCCGCAGCAATTCGGGAATCAGCGTCATGAAGAAAGCTCCGAAGATGGTTCCGATGGTCGTGCCCAAGCCACCCACGATGATCGCGGCCAGGTAGAAGATGGACAAGGCGAGGGTGAAGTACTCCGGCGTCATTGCCCGGTAGAAGTAGCCGAGCAATGCGCCCGCCACCCCCGCGTAGAACGAGCCAATCGCGAACGCCAACAACTTGTATTTGAACAGGTCGATCCCCAGAACTTCGGCCGAAATATCCTTATCGCGGATGGCAATGAAGGCCCG
Organism: Burkholderiales bacterium; assembly: GCA_947456845.1. Classification (GTDB taxonomy): domain Bacteria; phylum Pseudomonadota; class Gammaproteobacteria; order Burkholderiales; family JAEUOS01; genus JAEUOS01. Next base: position 337 of record CANGUJ010000055.1, read on the forward strand.
TCCGATGCGGGTGCGAAAAAGGTTGCGTGCAGCGACCAGCAGCAGGGCCGCACATGGCAGGATCACGTAGTACATGCGGTAGTCGTTGTCCAGCTCCATGCCGAACAGCGTGGCGTCAGGCACGCTGATGCCACGTACGCCGCCGGTAACGCTTTCCCACTCGCGAAACACGAAGATCAGGATGAATTGCATCGCCAGCGTCGCCACCGCGAGGTAGAGGCCCTTGATCCGCAGGGACGGAATGCCCACTACGAGCCCCAGCAAGGCGCACATGGCCCCTCCCGCAGGAATGGTTAGCCAGAACGGTACACCGCGCTGCGCCAGATACGCCGCCGTATAGCAACCCACGCCCATGAAAGCGGCGTGGCCAAGGGAAATCAGCCCGGTGTAGCCAGTCATGATGTTGAGGCCGGCTGCTGCGATCACATGAATGCCGAGCACACATGCCAGACCGATGATGTAGCCGTTCGCACCCAGCGGAAACAACAGCAGAAGCACGGCCAGCGCGGCCAGCCAGAATCGCGAAGTCGGTGTCTGCCATATTGCTTCATCGTGTTCGTAGGACTGCCTGAAATCGCCGATGCGCATGACTACAACCTCTCGATGCGGCGGGTGCCGAACAAGCCATATGGCTTGATCATAAGGATCAACAGCACCGTCACGTATGGAACGATGTCACGCACCTTGCCGCCCAGGTAGCCGGCGGTGAGACTTTCGACGATCCCGACGATGAGTCCGGCGACGATCGCCCCGGCAATGCTGTCCAGCCCACCAAGGATGATGACCGCCAGAACACCCAATGCGGCACCGCCCAGCGCCGGTGACAGGCTTGTCATGGAGCCAACCACGATCCCTGCCACCGCGCCCACGACGCCGGCGAACATCCATGTCAGGCGTTGCGTGCGTCGCACGTCGATGCCCAGCACATAGGCGGTGACGGGGTCGCTGGCGGCGGCGCGCATCGCGATGCCGGTTTTGGAGAAGCGAAAGTAGAGCGTGAACGCGACGATGATCACCGCCGCAAGGCAAAAGCTCCACACCACCTGTCCCGGAATCAGGATCTCGCCGAAGGTGAACGCCTTGCGTGGCAAAAGCGCCGGCATCTCGTAATTGTTGCCGCCCCAGGTGGCGTCGACCACGCCATGCAACGCACTGCCAAGTCCGATGGTGGCCATCAGCACTGATATGACCGGCTGGCCCGAAAGGGGGCGCAAAATGGCACGCTCGATGAGTGCTGCCACAAGTGCGACGGCCAGCAATGTCAGCACAAGTGCGGCGGCCAGGGGCAGCTTCCACATCACGCTCGCGGTATAGAAGAAATACGCACCCAGCATCATGAACTCGCCCATGGCGAAATTCACTACGCCCGTGCCCTTGTAAATCAGCACAAAGCCAAGGGCGATCAGCGCCATCAGTCCGCCGGAAAAAAGACCGATCAAGGTGAACTCGGCCAGTGCGGTCCAGTCGAACCCGGCGGTCACACCGCACTCCGTTCAGCGGCCTGGCCGCCCAGATAGGCGCGGATGACCTCGGGATTGTTGCGAACGTCGTCGGGCGTGCCGCTGCCGATGACCTCGCCGAAATTGAGCACCACCACACGGCTTGAGATGTCCATCACGATGCCCATGTCATGTTCAATCAGCAATACCGCGATGCCGCGCTCCTCCTGGATGTCCAGGATGAAGCGGGCCATGTCCTCGGTTTCCTCCCGGTTCATGCCGGCCACCGGTTCATCGAGCATGAGCACCTTGGGCTGCATGGCCAGGGCGCGGGCGAGCTCCACGCGTTTTTGCAGGCCGTAGGCGAGACCCGCGACGGGAAGGTTACGAATATGGTCGATCTCGAGAAAATCGATGACGTCTCGTTCAATTTCCCGGCGCAGCTTCATCTCTTCGTCGCGGGCATGCCCCAGATACCACATCGCCGAGAGGGCGTTGGACTTGAGCCTGCCATGTCCGCCAAGCTTGATGTTGTCCAGCACCGACATGCCGCGAAACAGGGCCACGTTCTGGAACGTACGCGCCAGGCCCACGCCCGCACGCCTGTGGGCCGGCATGTTGGAAATATCGTTGCCGTCGAACACGACGCGGCCAGACGAGGGCTTGTAGAACCCTGAAATCGAATTGAACAGACTGGTCTTGCCGGCGCCGTTCGGGCCGATGATGGCGGTGATTTGGCCGGCCGGAGCGGAAAATGAAACCCCGTTCAGCGCGCGGATTCCGCCGAATGCAAGGGTCAACGCTTCCACTTCGAGAAGGTCCGCCATCGCTTCCTTGTTGCTAAACCAAACGATCGTTTGCTAAAGCGCAAGTCGCGAAATATACTCGAAAGCGTCTTCGCCGGAAACGAGGTAAACCCTGATTCGGCGTGCGACTCGGTCAATCGCGCAGGAAAATTCAGATGCCATTTTCAGACGTCATTCTCAGTTCCGGGGCGCGTACGCCGTTCGGCGATTTCGGCAAGTCTCTGAAGGACATGCCGCTTTCGGTGTTGGGTACCCACGTCGTGCGCGCCAGCATCGAGCGTGCCGGGGTCGAAGCAAGACATGTCGATCACTTGGTTTTCGGAGCGACCGCGCCGGTCGACCATGACGGATTGTTCGTCAGCCGCAAGGTGGCCCTCGAGGCAGGGCTGCCTGTCGACAGCGCCGCGCTGGGGGTGGTGCGGGCCTGTGGCACCGGTTCGCAGGCCATCGTCAGCGCCGCCGAGCAGATCCTCACCGGCCACAGCAAGGTGGCGGTGGCGGCCGGCGGGGAAAACTACAGCCGCGTGCCCTATCTGGCGCACAAGGTGCGTTGGGGCGCCGGGCGCGGGCCGTTCGAATTCGTCGATGGCCTGGACTACATCTACCGCTGCCCCTTTACCCGCGAGCTGATGGGGGATACCGCCGAAAATCTCACGGCCCGCTACGGCTACCGGCGCGAGGATATGGACGACTGGGGTTTCATGAGCCAGATGCGCGCCAAGGCAGGCATCGAGTCCGGCTTTCTCGCGCGGCAGATCGCCCCCATCGAGGTGCCGGAAGGCAAGGGCATGCGGCACTTCGCGGTGGACGAGTTCCCCCGTCCGACCATCACGCGCGCGAAGCTGGCCGCGCTCAAGCCCGCCTTCAGGAAGGAAGGCGGCCAGGTCACCGCCGGCAACTCCAGCGGCGTGACCGACGGCGCGGCGTCCCTGGTGGTGGCATCGCGCGCCGAGGCCGAGCGGCTGGGCATTCCCGCCGAGGCGCGCCTGATCGACTATGCCGTGGTGGGCGTCCCGCCCGAGATCATGGGCGCCGGGCCGGTGCCAGCCATCGCCAAACTGCTCGAACGCACCGGCAAGAAGGTATCCGACATCGACTACTTCGAAATCAACGAGGCGTTCGCTGTGGTCAACCTGCATGCGGAAAGACAGCTGGGCATACCGCGCGATGTGACCAACCTGTACGGCGGGGGCATTTCGATCGGGCATCCGCCCGGCGCCACCGGCATTCGCATGACCATGACGGCCATGCACCACCTGGCCGACACCGGCGGGCGCTACGCCATCATCAGCATGTGCCTCGGCAGCGGCATGGGCATGGCCACCCTGATCGAAAACCTGCGGCGCTAGGACGGCCGGCTAGCGCGTTTCGCGCTCGACCTCGGCCTGAAAGTCGGCCGAGCGCATGGATGCCATGTCGGCCATCCAGTCGGCGTAGACCATCCGGAAATCGGCCACGATCTGTTCCAGCGGCACATCATCGAAGCTGCCGCGCATGTTCACGTACTCCATGTGGCGGTTGCCGGACCGGTCGAAGGGGTGGTAGATGGAGTCGGCCTGGCCGTCGAATTCCAGCGGCAAGAGCCCAAAGCGGTTGCACAACTCCACATTGAAGGCCGGCGTGGCCTTGCGCCAGTGGCCGTCGATCCAGATGTCGGTGTAGCCGTGCCAGACGAACAGGTCGGTCTTGAGCGTCTCGCGCATGCGCTCGGTCGACAGATGGTTGCGCACATCCGCGTAGCCGACCCGGGCGGGGATGCCCGCTGCGCGGCAGGCAGCTGCCAGCAGGGCCGCCTTGGGGACGCACCAGCCATACCCCACGGCGAGCACACTGCTCGCGCGCATGCTTGCGGGGGACAGATCGATCCTGTAGGGGTCGTAGCGAAAGCTGTCTCGTACCGCGTAATAGAGGGCGATGGCGCGCGCGCGGTCATCGCCGCCGCGGGCCTGCTCCCGCGCGAATGCGACGATCCCGGGATGGTCGCTGTCGATCAGCGGCGTGGGGGCAAGGCAGGCGGCATCGGGGGAGGTCATGGCCGTCATCCCGCCATCAGCGCGCATGGAACATGCCGCGGCTGATGATCTCCTTCATGATCTCGGTGGTGCCGCCGTAGATGCGTTGCACCCGCGCATCGGCCCACAACCGGGAAATCGGGTACTCCTTCATGTAGCCGTAGCCGCCGAACAGTTGCAGGCATGCATCGGCGACCCGGAACTGCATTTCCGTGCACCAGTACTTGGCCATCGAGGCCTCGGCGGTATCGAGTTCACCCTTCAGGTGCTTGGCGATGCACTGCTCGAGGAAGGCGCGGCCGACCGCCGCCTCTGTCCTGCATTCGGCCAACTTGAAGCGCGTGTTCTGCAGCGCGGCGATCGGTTTGCCGAATGCGTGCCGCTCCTCGACATACTCCACCGCGAGCCGCACCGCCTCCTCTGCGGCGGCCACCGCCGTGATCGCCACGATCAGGCGCTCCTGCGGCAATTCGGTCATCAGGTAGCGGAACCCCTGGCCTTCCTCGCCGAGCAGGTTGGTGGCAGGCACGCGGACATCGTCGAAAAAAAGCTCCGAGGTGTCCTGCGCGCTCATGCCGGCCTTCTCCAGGTTGCGGCCGCGCGCGAAGCCCGGCCGGTCCGCCTCCACCAGGAACAGCGACACACCGTGTGCGCCCTTGGTCGGGTCGGTCTTGGCCACCACGATGAACAGGTCGGCGATCTGGCCGTTGGAGATGAAGATCTTCTGGCCTTTGATCACGTACTCGTCGCCGTCGCGGCGTGCCGTGGTGCGCACACCGGCCAGGTCGCTGCCGGTGCCCGGTTCGGTCATGCCGATGCCGCTGATCACCTCGCCGCTGGCCATGCGTGGCAGCCAGGCGCGCTTCTGGGCCTCGCTGCCGTTGTGCAGGATGTAGGGGGCTACGATGTCCGAGTGCAGGCCGAATTGCGGTCCGGTCGCGCCGGCGAAGCCAAGCTCCTCGTTGACGATATGGGCGAAAAGGAAGTCGCCGCCGCCACCGCCATATGCCTCGGGGATGCCGGTGAGCAACAAGCCCAATTCCCCGGCCTTGCGGTACAGCGACTTGGGCACCATGCCATCCTTTTCCCATTGGGCGTAATGCGGCTTGATCTCGCGCTCGACGAAGCGCCGCGCGGTTTCGCGCAGGGCGTGGTGTTCGTCGGTATAGGGTAAAAAAGTGCTCATGCGAACCTTCCTATAGGCTGGCAAGCATGCCGCCGTCGACATACAGCACATGCCCGTTGACGAAATCCGAAGCGGCGGACGCCAGAAACACCACCGCGCCCTCGAGTTCCTTCACATTGCCCCAGCGCTGTGCCGGGGTGCGGTTCTTGAGCCAGGCCGTGAACTCGGCATTTTCCACCAGCGCCCGCGTCAGTTCCGTGTCGAAATAGCCCGGTCCGAGGCCGTTGACCTGTATGTTGTGGCGGGCCCAGTCCACGCACATGCCGCGTGTCAGATTCTTGAGCGCCCCCTTGGTGGCCGTATACGGCGCGATGGAATAACGCGCCGCCTCGCTGTTGACCGAGCAGATGTTGATGATCTTGCCGCGCCGGCGCGCGATCATGTTCTGCACCACGGCCCGGCTCACGTAGAACACCGAGGTCAGGTTGGTGCCGATGAGCCGATGCCAGGCTTCAGTGTCGAACTCCTCGAGCGGTTTGCGGATCTGGATGCCCGTGTTGTTGACCAGGATGTCGATGGCACCTTCCTCGGCTTCGATGGCGCCGATGGCCATGCCGACGGCGGTTTCGTCGGTGACGTCGAAGGCTCGGGTGGTGATGCGGTCCGTGTCCGTAAAGCTGGCGCGCGCCGCGTCAAGTCTGGCTTGATTCCGACCGTTGAGGACCACGTGCGCCCCGGCACCGGCGAGGCCGCGCGCCAGCGCCAGCCCGATGCCTTGGCTCGAACCGGTGACCAATGCGCGCTTCCCGCTCAGGTTGAACAATTCCAGCAACATGCTGGACCCTCCTCGATTTGCCAGGCCATGATGATAAGTCAGGCCCGCAAACCAGCGCTTGCGTTGCTTGGCGCGCGCCTCTAGGATGACCTGCGTTTCTGCCGGGGCATACCTTTTTTTGCACCGCTGTACGCGCCGTCGCGCACGTCGATCTGCGCGCCCGTATAGGCAACGCACAGGGAGCGCGGGCTGGCCCGGACGCCTGTCGGCTGGCAGGGTCTCTGCCGCCCCGTCGTTCCAGCCACGCCATAAACAACTTGGCAGGTCTGGCGATTTACGGCGCCATCGCGATCAACACGCTGCAGGGGGCGTGGTCGATCAGATTTTTACCCAGGGAACCGCGCCACCAGCGTTGCGCCCAGGTATTGGCGTGCCGATGGCCGACGCAAATCAGGTCTGCCTTGAGTTCCTTGGCGCGAGCGCAGATCTCATCAACCGGTTCGCCGTGCGCCACCTGGCCCTCCACCGTGTAGCCGCGCGAGCGCAGGCTGGTCAAACCCTCTTCCAGCACGGCCTGGTAGCGCTGGCGTTCCTGGTCGTAGTTGTCCTCGATGATCATGCCTTCGGCGACCATGATGCCCGCGTATGACGGGATCACGGCCAGCAGGTCCACCTTCGCGTTGAGGAGGACCGCGAGGTCGCCGCACTCGAACAAGGCCTTGCGCCCTTCGTCCGAACCATCGTATGCGAGCAGAATGCGCTTGTACATGCCGGCCTCCGTAATTTCTTATGGGTGCATCGAGTGTAACCCTGCAAATCCCTACGGGGCATCAGGGTAAACCATGGCGCGGGACCGAAGCCGCATCCGCAACGATTGCTCAGGCAAGCTGACGCGCGGCCTTGAACCGCGCCAGCGTCTTATCCCTTGCTACCGCATGGTCTACAACCGGCGCCGGGTAGGTTTCGCCGATGCGAATGCCAGCGGCGGCCAGTTCCACCGGCTTGGCCAGCCAAGGGGCGTGGATGGCGCGATCGCCGAGGCCGGCGATTTCCGGCACGTAGCGGCGAATGAACTTGCCGTGCGGGTCGAAGCGCTCCGATTGCGTGACCGGATTGAAAATGCGGAAATAAGGCTGCGCGTCGCAGCCGGTGGAGGCGGCCCATTGCCAGCCGCCGTTGTTGGCCGAGAGATCGAAATCGTTCAGATGCGCGGCGAAATAGCGTTCGCCAAGGCGCCAGTCCAGCCCCAGATCCTTGGTGAGAAAGGACGCGACCACCATCCGCAGGCGGTTGTGCATGTAGCCGGTCTGGTTGAGCTGCCGCATGGCCGCGTCGACGAGCGGATAGCCGGTACGGGCCTCGCACCAGGCCGCCAACAATTGCTCGGCCGCGGCACCGGACTCCCAGCGCAGGGCGTCGTATTCGGGGCGGAAGGCATGGTCGACCACGCGCGGGTTGTGATGCAGGATCTGGAAGTAGAAATCCCGCCAGATGAGTTCCGAAAGCCAGACCTCGGCGCCGCGCCCGCCCTTGACCGGCCCGTGCCCCTGCCAGGCCTGCCATGCTTCGCGTGCCAGCGAGCGGACGGAAATGGTGCCGAAGCGAAGATGAACCGACAAATACGAGGGACCCTTGACCGCAGGGTAGTCGCGCGTTTCGGCGTAGGCGGACAGGCGTGACTTGAATTCTTCAAAAAGCGCTTCCGCCCCGCGGGCGCCCGGGACGATCCCCAGGGCATGCAGGTTGGTCGGCTCGAAACCGAGTTCGGCGAGCGTGGGAACGTGGGCCGCCTCCGGACAGGGTTTGAGCGCCCGTGCATATTTGCGGACCGCATAGCCCTGCAGGTAGAACGAGTCCAACTTGCGCAGCCAGGCGTTCTTGTAGGGGGTGAAGACCGAGAAGAATTTCCCGCCACCGGTGAGAACCTCGTCTTTTTCGAAGATCACCTGGTCCTTGAACGCATGCAGGGCGATCCCGTTTTTCGCAAGCGCCGCGGCCACGGCCGCATCCCGCGCCACCGCCTGCGGCTCGTAGTCATGGTTCGTGAAAACCGCGCCGACACCAAGTTTCTGCGCCAGTTGCGGGATCAGTTGTTCCGGCGGCCCATGCATCACGGCAAGCCCGCCGCCGCTGTTCTGCAACTCGGCCTGCAGTTCCACCACGGACTCCCGGATGAATTCGACGCGCCTGTCACGGCGGGCGGGCAGGGCATCGAGGATGGTGGTGTCGAAGACGAAGCAGCAATACACCCGACCGCCCGCTTTGAGGGCGCGATACAGCGCCGCGTTGTCGTCGACACGCAGATCGCGCCGGAACCAGAAAAGCGTCGCGTCGTAATGCATTGGCACCCTGGAAAAAGGTAGGCTTGGGCCACATCCTGGCCGGGCCGGCGATTGTACGGCGGCAACTGTGCGGCGGTACAATCCCCGCATGGCCGCAGACAAGATCCGGTCCGCCACGGCGGCGCCCAATTTCACCGATCACTTCCTGATCGCCATGCCCTCGCTCGGCGAGTCGGTGTTCGGCAAGACCGTCACCTATGTCTGCGAGCACAACGACCAGGGCGCGCTGGGCATCGTCGTCAATCGTCCGCTCGACATCAAGCTCGAAACCCTGTTTTCGCAGGTCGACATCAGGCTGGAAATCGAATCCATGAAGGCCTCGCCGGTTTATTTCGGCGGCCCGGTACAGACCGACCGCGGTTTTGTCCTGCATCGACCGCTGGGCGGATGGTCTTCCACGCTCAAGGTCACTGAAGAAATCGGCCTGACCACCTCCAAGGACATCCTGCAGGCGGTAGGGCTGGGCGAGGGACCTGACGACATCATCATGACGCTCGGCTACGCCGGCTGGTCGGCCGGCCAACTGGAAAGCGAGATCGCCCAGAACGCCTGGCTTACGGTCGCGGCCGATCCCCGCGTGATGTTCGTCCTCCCCGTCGAGCAGCGGCTCGAGGCGGCGATGGGTCTGATTGGCGCGAACTTCGCCAATCTCATGGACGTGGCCGGCCACGCCTGACAAGACGTGGGCCCGCGCACGGTGCTGGCGTTTGACTTCGGGCTCAAGCGCACCGGCGTCGCGCTCGGCAATACCCTCACCGGCGGGTCACGACCGATCGGGACCATCGAGACAGCGCAAAGCGACACGCGCTTTGACCGCATTGCGCGTCTGATCGCGGAATGGCAACCGGACATTCTGGTCGTCGGGCTTCCCCTGGGCAATGACGGCGACGAAACCCCTATCGCCAAACGGGCGCGGCGCTTTGGCCAGCAGTTGAATGGTCGATTCGGTTTGCCGGTAAACTTCGTCGACGAGCGGTATTCGTCCGCGGTGGTCGAGGACGCGATCAAGCCCGGCCGAAACGACAAGGCTGCGGTTGATGCGGCGGCGGCCGCCGTCATCCTGCAGGCCTGGCTGGATCAGCAAACGTGACCCCAAACGCGATTCCCGACGCTCAAGCACTCATCAACAGCCTGCTCGAGCAGATCCGCCCGACCGTGCAGTCCGAGACCGTGATGATCGGCGTACACACCGGCGGCGCCTGGATTGCCGAAAAACTGCATGCCGCCCTGGGCCTGACCACCCCGCTGGGATTTCTGGACATTTCCTTCTACCGCGACGACTTCGCCAGGGTGGGTTTGAATCCGCAGGTCAAGAAGTCGACCATTCCGCTCGAGATCGAGGATGCGTCGATCATATTGGTCGACGACGTTCTGTATACCGGGCGGACGGTGCGCGCGGCGATGAACGAACTGTTCGACTACGGTCGTCCGCGTCGCATCGACCTGGCGGTCCTGGCCGATCGCGGCGGGCGCGAGTTGCCGATCGCCGCGCGCTTCGTCGGCACGCAGGTAAGCCTGGCGGACAACCAGAGCCTGAACCTGACCCGGGACGCGGCCGGGCAACTCCATTTCACCCTGGTCGAAAAGAACCATGCGACCTGAATTCGCAATCCGCTCCGGGTCGCCGGGCGCTGAACGCATCTGAAAACACCAAAGTGGCCAGCAATCCGCAACTCAATTCCAACGGTGAACTGACACACCTTCTTTCCATCGAAGGGCTGCCCAGGGCGGTCGTCGAGAACATCCTCTCCACCGCCGATGCCTTCGCTTCGGTCGGCGACCGCGAGGTAAAGAAGGTACCGTTGCTGCGCGGCAAGTCGGTGTTCAACCTGTTCTTCGAGAACTCGACCCGCACCCGCACCACCTTCGAGATCGCCGCCAAGCGGCTTTCGGCCGACGTCATCAACCTCAACATCAATGCCTCGTCGACGACCAAGGGCGAATCCCTGCTCGACACGGTCGACAACCTGGCGGCGATGCAGGCCGACATGTTCGTGGTGCGCCACGCATCGTCCGGCGCGCCGTACCTGATCGCCGAACATTTGAACCGCACCGGCGCGCACCACATCCATGTGGTCAACGCGGGCGACGGCCGGCATGCCCATCCGACCCAGGGCCTGCTGGACATGTACACCATCCGCCATTTCAAGAAGGACTTCAGCGGACTGACCGTCGCCATCGTCGGCGACATTCTCCATTCCAGGGTGGCCAGGTCGGACATCCATGCACTGACCACGCTGGGCGTGCCGGAAGTGCGGGTGATCGGGCCGCGCACCCTCCTGCCGAGCTTTGTCGAAAGCATGGGCGTGCGGGTCTTCCACGACATGGCCGAGGGTCTCAGGGATGTCGACGTGGTCATCATGCTGCGGCTGCAGAACGAGCGCATGCGCGGCGCGCTCCTGCCTTCGGCGCAGGAATTCTTCAAGAGCTACGGCTTGACGCCGGAAAAGCTTTCGCGCGCCCGGCCCGACGCCATCGTGATGCATCCCGGGCCGATGAACCGCGGCGTGGAAATCGACTCGGCCGTGGCGGACGGTGGTCAGGCCGTGATCCTGCCCCAGGTGACCTTCGGCATCGCGGTACGCATGGCGGTGATGAGCATCGTGGCGGGGAACTGACATGAGCGCACACAGGACAGCGATCACCGGCGGCACCTTGATCGACCCCGGCGCGGGCCGGGAAGGGCCGGGCGGCGTGTTCATCGAAGGCGAGAAGATCGTGGCCGTGGGCGCCGCGCCGGCGGGGTTCATGCCCGATACCGTCGTGGATGCTACCGGCATGATCGTGGCGCCGGGTTTCGTGGACCTGTGCGCGCGCTTGCGCGAACCCGGCGCCGAATTCAAGAATGCGCTCGCCTCGGAAATGCATGCCGCGGTCGCCGGCGGCATCACCAGCCTGGTGTGCTCGCCCGACACCGACCCCGTGCTCGACGAGCCGGGCCTGGTCGAGATGCTGCGCTATCGGGCCAAGAACCTGCGCGGCCCGCGGGTATTTCCGGCCGGCGCCTTGACCGAGGGGCTCAAGGGCGAACGCCTGACCGAAATGGCGGAATTACGCGGCCATGGCTGCGTGGCGTTTTCCCAGGCCGACGCGCCCCTGCACGACACCCAGGTGATGCTGCGCGCGATGCAGTACGCCGCCACCCACGGATTCGTGGTGATCCTGCGCCCTGACGACGCGTGGCTTTCTAAGGACGGCATGGCCCATGAGGGGCAGGTGGCGGCCCGGCTCGGGCTTACGCCCATTCCCGCCGAGGCGGAGACCATCGGGCTGCTGCGCATCCTGGAACTCGCTCGCGTCACCCGTGCGCGCGTGCATGTCGCGCGCCTGTCGACCGCACGATCGCTCGACCTGATGCGCGCCGCCAAGGCGGAAGGGCTTTCGGTGACCTGCGACATCGCCGTCCATCACGCCCACATGACCGAGATGGATATCGGCTATTTCGATCCGCATTGCCGGGTGGTGCCGCCGTTTCGCGCACAGCGTGACCGCGACGCCTTGCGCGCCGCCCTCAAGGACGGCACCATCGACGCCGTCTGTTCCGACCATGCGCCTGTCGACGAGGACGACAAGGCCTTGCCGTTCGGCGAAGCCGAACCCGGTGTCACCGCGGTCGAACTGCTGCTGCCGCTTCTGCTCAAGTGGGCGGGAGAGGATGCGGTGCCGCGCGCGCAGGCCTTGCGCCTGATCACCAGCGGGCCCGCCCATGCGCTCGGCATGCCGTACGGCCGCCTGTGGGCCGGCGGGCCGGCCGATGTGGCCGTGATCGCCCCCGAACGCTACTGGAAAGTCACGCCCGCCGCGCTGGTGTCGCAGGGCAAGAACACGCCCTTCGCGGGATACGAGCTGGCAGGCCGGGTCGTCCACACGCTGGTGGCCGGCGTGGTCGTGCATTCAGAGTGAGCGGCGCGACACCGTTCCTGACGCGAACCTGGCGGGTGGCGCGCCTGGCGGCGCACATCGGGCGCGGCTTGCTGATACTGGCGTCGGTGTTCCCGCGCGCCACGCGCAAGCGGCGCGACCAGATCGTGCGCGCCTGGAGCCGCAAGGTCCTCGCCATCCTGTCGCTGCGCCTGGTGGTGGATCTCCCGCCAGGGTTCGACACCACGGCCGGCCGCAGGCTGTACATCGGCAACCATGTGTCCTGGCTGGACATCTACGCGCTGCAGGCGGTCACGGCGGCGCGCTTCGTGGCCAAGGCGGAACTGGCCGCGTGGCCGGTGCTGGGCCGCCTGATCCGCGAATCGGGCACGGTTTTCATCGAACGCGGCAAGCGCTCCGATACGCGGCGCATCAACCAGACGCTGCGCGCGCATCTCGAGGACGGCGAGACCATCGCGGTTTTTCCCGAAGGCACCACCAGCGACGGGCGGGATGTCCTCAAGTTCCATGCCAACCTGCTGCAGGCCGCGCTGGATGCCGACGCACAGATCACGCCGTTTTGCCTGCGCTATCTCGACACGCGCGGCAATTATTCGGAAGCGCCGGCCTATATCGGCGAACTGACATTCTGGCAGTCGGTCCGGCGCGTGCTCCGTGAACGGCGCCTGGTGTGCGAACTGACGCTGTTTCCGCCGCTCGACCCGGCCGGGCGCGGCAGGCGGGAGCTTGCATCGGCCGCCGAGACGCAGGTGCGTGAACGGCTGCGCGGGCACTCGCGCCAGGATCGCTAGCGCGCCGCGCCGCCGCGGCCGATTCAAGCAGGCACGTCGCTGTAGCCGCCGGGGCCCGCCAGGCAGTCGATCTGGTAGATGGCCCGGTCCTCCAGGCGCATCGCCGTGAGCTGGCGGCCCCACACGCAGCCGCTGTCCAGGCCGCTGACCTCCGGCTTGAGCACCAGGCCG
>CANGUJ010000056.1 GCA_947456845.1 Burkholderiales bacterium
GCGCCAGTTCCGGCGGGGCGCCAATCACGAGAATGCGCATGATGGTGGGAGCAGTAGGGGCGGCGGAGGCGTTTGGCGGCCTGGAAACGATGCCAGACAGGGGAGCAAGCCCCTGTCTGGTGCGACAGAATACAATTAGAATAACGTGTCGGCGCGTTTTTCGCCGAACCCGGCTGCTATTCAGTCCCCAACACCATGACGTCCCAGGGACGCACGATGCTTAGATTGCTCGACAGTCTGCGCCTGACACGGGTGGGCGCAAGCGGCGACCATCCGCTGGCAAGCCCGCGCGAGGCAGCGCAGATTTTCACCGAGCTGCGTACGGTCGAGCCACTCAAGGGCCTGGAGGAAATCGCCGACTGGCTGATGTCGTTTGCGGCGGCTGAGAACCTGCGCCCGGAGCGCCGCTTCGACGTGATCAGCCAACTCGATGAACTGGCCCAGCCGCACCGTATTAAGCTGGCGCGCGACATGGCTGGCGAGCGTCGTTCGGCGCGCCTGGCCGAGGCCAAGCTGCGCGCCGTGAACGACGAGTTGTGGCGGAGCATGGCGGGTGCGTATGACGACCTGATCGGGCGCATCGAGGCCAAGGAGAAGGGCGCTGACAGCTTGCGCAAGGAAGCCCCCCTGATCGCCATTCGCGCCATGCGCGCCGGTGGCATGCGCCTGAAATGGACCTTCCTGCATTATGGCTCGGCGTCGGCAGACATCTGGGAAGCACTGGCGCGTGCCTATCGTTTCGCCGAATCGCGCGGCGTGCAGAATGCCCGTGTGCAGGCCTATCCCGGTATCGCCGGTGAATCCTCGCCCGAAGAGGAGTACCTGCGCAACCTGCTGCTGGCGGCCTGCGCGCCGGATGCGCTGACACCGGCGGAGCTCGATGTGGCCGAGCGGCTGATCGCGCACGGTGCCGCGCATTTCCAGATCACCTTGAAGCCGCAAGCCGATTCGACCCACTGGGTCGACCTGGCCAACCCGCGCCAGCCGCTGCGTTTGGCGGCGCCGCCTGAACAACTCACGCCGGGACTGCGTTTCTTCGCCGCCGTCGCCGGGCACGCGGAAGTGCAAAACCTGCTGGATCGGTTCGAGAAGAACAAGGACGTGCCGCGCGGAATCGATCTCGGCGGCGTTGTCGCGCCGGAACTCATCGGCAAGGTACTGCGCCATTTGCACCTCAACTGGGCGCCGCGCCCGCCGGTGCGGCGCAGTGAGCGGCGGCGCCTGGAAACCCGGGTGACCGTGACGCATGGCCTCGACGCGATCATCGGCTCGATGCGACCCTCCGACCTCGATCTCGACCTGAGCGCCGGCGCGCCGAGCGAGGTATGGCGGATCGAGAACATGAGCGTCGGCGGGTTCGGTGCGCTGGTTCCGCAGGCCGATGCCGGCTGGCTGCGCATTGGCGCACTGGTGGGCATCCTGCCGGAGGGCGCCGCCGCGCGACGCGAAATCGGCATCCTGCGCCGGCTCGTGCTCAACGGCAGCGGGTCCAAGGCGCAAGCCGCCGTCGGCGTGCAGGTGATATCGCGTCAACCGCTCGTCGGGATCTTCACCACCACCATGGGGCTCTGGGCCCATGGCGTGCCGACCGTCGAAGGCATCGTCATTCCCGAGGGCGGTGAATCGGGTGCCGTGCTTGTGGCCCTGCCGAACGGCCTGTACCTGCCGGGCGAGCAGTTGCTGGCAATGATCGCGGAGCGGCGCCACCTCATGTTCCCGATCGCGCTGGTCGAACGCGGCGAAGACTATGATCTCATCAGGTTTCGTGCCATGTCGCAGGACGACTAAGCACGAACAGCGGGTACGGGAATCGGGTACGAGAAGCGGGTACGAGAAGCGGTTTCAAAAAGCCGGCCCGTGAATGCCGGTTCGTCGATGCCGGCCCGTGGCGGCGCCGGCTAGGTGGCGGCGGGGCGCAGCGAGTGGCGGCGGAAAATGCCGGTGATCATGCGCCACAGGCGCGAGATCATCCATACAGCCACCACGACCGCGGCGACCAGGGTGACCAGAAACGCGGCGGGATAGGCAAAAGCCAGCCATACCATGCCGGCCACCCCGAGGTCTTCGCCGAACGAGGCCGCCCAGTTCGAAAACGGTTCGGGCGAGGTGTTGATCAGGGCACGGGTGCCCGCCTTGGCGAAGTGGGATGTACCGGCCAGCGCGCCGCCGGCGAGGCCGGCGGCAACCAGCCATGCAGGGTCGGCGTCGAGCCCCAGGCTCGCGGCCGCGAGCAGCGCGCCCGCCGGGACGCGAATGAAGGTATGCAGGGCATCCCACAGGGAATCCACCCCCGGCACCTTGTCGGCCAGGAACTCGGTGATGAACAGCACGCCGGCTACCCCGATGACCAGTGGGTGGGTCAGGGCGCCTAGGTGGCCCGGCAGGGCGATCACGCCGATGCGGCCGAGCAGTCCCGCGAAGAACACGACGCCGTACAGGCGCATGCCGCTCGCCCAGGCGAGGCCGGAACCGATGGCGACGGTGTGCAGAAGATCCATGACTGCTTGATTATATGCCTCCGTAGCGCGCCGGCAAGTCGTGGTTGCGGGTCTAGCGCATGGGATAATGCGGGGATGCGAACGCTTTCCCTTGCACTGCGCATGTTTGCGCGCGACGCGCGCGCGGGCGAACTGCGCCTTCTGCTGATCGCGCTCGCCATCGCCGTGGCGAGCGTCACCTCGGTCGGCTTTTTCGCCGACCGGATCGGCCGGGCGCTGAGTCAGGAATCGCACCAACTCATCGGCGCGGACTTCGTCCTTTCCGCAGACCGGCCGCTGCCGCCTGAATTCGCCGACGAGGCGCGCCGTCGCGGCCTCCTGCTCGCGCATGCCATCAGTTTTCCCAGCATGGCCAGCCGCGGGGAGCAGTCGCACCTGTCCGGCTTCAAGGCGGTGAGCGCGGGATACCCGCTGCGCGGCAGCCTGCGCACCGCGCCCGACCGCAACATGCCAGACGCGCGCACGCGCGACATACCGGCGCGCGGCGGCGTGTGGCTCGACGAGCAGTTGGCCGGCAGTCTGGGGGCCAGGCCCGGCGACATGCTGGGTGTCGGCGACATCAAGCTGCGCTTCGAGCGGGTGGTGACGCTGGAGCCCGATCGCGGCGCCAGCTTTTTTGCCATCGCGCCGCGCCTGATGCTCAACATCGACGACGTGCCCGCCACCGGCCTGATCCAGGCCGGATCGCGCGTCACCTACCGCCTGCTGGTGGCGGGCGACGAGAAGGCGATGGCCGATTACACCAGCTGGGCGCGTTCGCGCATCGTGCGCGGACAATGGGTCGAGGAGGTATCGAACGCGCGCCCGGAAGTGCGTGCCACGGTGGAGCGTGCCCAGCAGTTCCTCGGCCTGGTGGCGCTGCTGGCGGTGATCCTGGCGGCGGTGTCGATCGCCCTGGCGGCGCGGCGCTTCATGCAGCGCCACCTGGACGGCTGCGCCGTGCTGCGCTCGATGGGCGCCTCGCAGGCGACCCTGCTATCCCTGTTTCTGGTGGAGTTCGTGCTGCTCGGCGTCATTGGTTCCGCGCTCGGCACGGCATTGGGCTACGCCATGCATGCGCTCCTGGTGCAGCTGCTGGGCTATCTGGTGGCCACGCAACTGCCCGCGCCGACCCTGCTGCCGGCGCTGCAGGGCTTCGCCACCGGCACCCTGCTGCTGCTGGGCTTTGCGCTGCCGCCGCTGATCCAGTTGGCCGGCGTGCCGCCCATCCGCGTGATCCGGCGCGAGGTGGGCGAGCCGCGGCCGGCCACACTCCTGGCCTATGCACTGGGCGGCACGGTACTGGTTCTGCTGGTGCTCTGGCAGGCGCGCGACCTCAAGCTCGGCGCCATCGCGGCCGGCGGTTTCGCCCTGGCGTTGGGCGTCTCCGCGCTGCTCACCTATGGCGCACTGCGCCTGCTGGCACGCCTGCGCGGCGAGGCTGGCTTTTCCTGGCGCTACGGTGTGGCGGCGATGCGGCGTCGCAGCCTGGCCACGGTGACCCAGGTGGTGGCGCTCTCGCTGGGGCTGGCCGCGCTGCTCATGCTCACGGTGACCCGGGGAGACCTCACCTCCCAGTGGCAGGCGCGCCTGCCACCGGACGCGCCCAACCGTTTCGTGATCAACCTGCAGCCGGATCAGCGCGCCCAGTTCGACGCTGCCTTCGCGGCGGCTGGCATGCCGCGCGCGGAAACCTACCCGATGATCCGCGGTCGGCTGCTCGCCGTCAACGGCAAGCCGATCGGGCCGGACGCATTCAAAGAAGACCGTGCCAAGCGCCTGGTCGACCGCGAGTTCAACCTGTCCTACATGCGCACGCTGCCCGCGCACAACCGGATATCGGCCGGCCGCTGGTTCGATGCCGACAACCCGGCGGCGGCCGAATTGTCGGTCGAGGAGGGCATCATGAAGACCCTCGGCCTGAAGATGGGAGACCGCCTGACCTACGAGGTCGCCGGCCGCTCTTTCGATGCGCCGATCACCAGCGTGCGCAAGCTCGACTGGGATTCCATGCGCGCCAACTTTTTCGTCATCGCCTCGCCCGCCCTCCTGGAAGGCTTTCCGCAGACCTACATGACGGCTTTTCATCTCCCGTCTGCGCGCGCGGAACTGCAGGCGCAGCTGGTGGCGCGCATGCCCAACCTCACCGTGGTGGACATCGAAGCCTTGATCCGGCAGGTGAGGAGCGTGATCGACCAGGTGGTGGCGGCGGTGCAGTTCATCTTCGTTTTCGCCCTGGCCGCCGGGCTTACCGTGCTGTACGCGGCGCTCACCGCCAGCCAGGACGAGCGCGTGCGCGAGGCCGGCATCATGCGCGCGCTGGGTGCATCTTCCAGCCAGCTCAAGCGGGCGCAGTGGGCGGAGTTCCTGGTCACCGGCGCGCTCGCCGGCCTGTTCGCGGCCTCCATCGCCTTCGGCGTCGGCGCGGCGGTAAGCGAGTTCGTGCTCAACCTGCCGACGCGGTTCAACCCCTGGTTGTGGCTGGCCGGCATGGGCAGCGGCGCGGCTTGCGCGCTCGCCGGCGGCGTGCTGGCCCTGTCGGGCGTGCTCAAGCGCCCGCCGGTCTCGACCCTGCGCGAATTCGCCTGAAGGCGCCTTGCCGAATGAGCGGAAACGACCAGGCGCAGCAACGGGGGCCGACGCCTTTCGAGATCATGGGCGGCCAGGAAAAGGTCGACGCGCTGGTGGATCGCTTCTACGACCTGATGGACGAGGCGCCGGAGTATTACGCGCTGCGCAAGCTGCATCCGCCCAGTCTGGAGGGATCGCGCGACAAGCTGAAGTGGTTCCTCTCCGGATGGCTGGGCGGGCCGCCGCTCTATTTCGAGAAGGTCGGCCATCCGATGCTGCGGGCGCGCCATCTGCCCTATTCGATCGCCACGCATGAGCGCGATCAGTGGCTCGCCTGCATGTATTCCGCCATGGAGGATGTCGGCATACCCGAGGCGATGAAGAAGGGCCTGCAGGAGGCCTTTTTCAATACCGCGGACTGGATGCGCAACAAGGAAGGGTGATGGAAGCCGTCCTGATCATGGTCGCTGCCGCCGCCGCGCTCGCCTCGGCCGTGTTTGCCGCCCTGGCATGGCGCCGCGCCCACGCCGGTCGGGACGACGGCCAGACGGAGCGTTTCAACCGCATCGACGCGGCCAACGAGCGCCTGGAACGCGAGTTGCGGAGCGAAATGCGCGAGGCAGGGCTGGCGGGGCGCCAGGAACTGGCGCTGAGCGTGGCGCAATTCCAGGCCGCGCTCGGACAGCAGATGGCATCCATCGCCACGGTCCAGAACAACCAGATCGACGCCTTCGCGCAGCAGTTGGTCAAGCTGACCGACGCCAACGAGGCGCGCCTGGGCAGCCTGCAGAAGGCGGTCGATGAGCGCATGCAGACCTTCGCGCAGGATGCCAGGGCCGGGCGGGAGGAAAGCGCCGGCACCCTTGCGCGCTTTGGCGACGGCCTTTCCCAGCAACTGACCCTCCGCATGGCCGAGGTGCGCGCCACGCTGGAAGCCCGCCTCAAGGACATCGAGACGCAAAACGCCGCCAAGCTCGAGGAAATGCGCAGGACCGTCGACGAGAAGCTGCACGCCACCCTCGAGCAGCGGCTCGGAGAATCGTTCAAGCTGGTGTCCGATCGGCTCGAGGCGGTGCACAAGGGCTTGGGCGAGATGCAGAGCCTCGCCGTCGGCGTCGGCGACCTGAAGCGCGTCCTGACCAATGTGAAAACGCGCGGTACCTGGGGCGAGGTTCAGCTGGGCGCCTTGCTCGAACAGATCCTCACGCCGGAGCAGTACGCCACCAACGTGGCCACCGTGCCGCGCAGCGGCGAGCGGGTCGAGTACGCGATCCGGCTGCCGGGGCGCGAGGGGGAAGGGCAGGTGTGGCTGCCGATCGACTCCAAGTTTCCGGTCGAGGATTACGAGCGCATCGTGGCCGCCCAGGACTCAGCCGATGTGGCCGCCCTCGAGGAGGCCGCGAAGGCCCTCGAGGCCCGCATCAAGGGTGAGGCGCGCTCCATCCGCGACAAGTACGTGTCACCGCCGCACACCACCGATTTCGGCATCCTGTTCCTGCCGACCGAGGGGCTGTATGCCGAGGTGCTGCGCCGCCCGGGCCTGTCCGACTGGCTGCAGCGCGAGTGCCGCGTCACCGTTTCCGGGCCGACCACGCTCACCGCGCTGCTCAACTCGCTGCAGATGGGTTTCAGGACCCTGGCCATCGAACAGCGTTCCAGCGAGGTCTGGCGCGTGCTGGGTGCGGTCAAGACCGAATTCCAGAAGTTCGGCGACGTGCTCGCCAAGACCAAGTCGCAGCTGCAGTCGGTGGCCAACTCCATCGACGCGGCCGAGACGCGCACGCGGCAGATGGAACGCAAGCTCAAGGATGTCGAGGCGCTGCCGGAAGCCGGTTCGGCCAGGCTGCTGGGCAATCCGGCCCCGGGCGATCAGCAGCTCTGATCAGGCCGCGCACGGCCGAGCCGTGTACTCGCCCGCGCCCGCAGCCCCGGCCGGGCGATCCGCAGCTTGTGCGTAAACTTCGGGGCTGCGAGTCGGGCATTCTGCGCGGCGCGTTCACTTCAAGGCGGATCCGGCATGGCCACCCAACCCGAAATCAACAACATGGCGCTGTTTTGCGACTTCGAAAACGTCGCCCTGGGCGTGCGCGACGCGAAGTACGCCAAGTTCGACATCGCCCGCGTGCTGGAACGCCTGCTGCTCAAGGGCAGCATCGTGGTCAAGAAGGCCTATTGCGACTGGGAGCGCTATAAGGAGTTCAAGGCCTCCATGCACGAGGCGGCGTTCGAACTCATCGAGATTCCGCATGTGCGGCAGTCGGGCAAGAACTCCGCCGATATCCGCATGGTGGTCGATGCGCTCGACCTTTGCTACACCAAGGCGCATGTCGACACTTTCGTCATCCTTTCCGGGGATTCGGATTTTTCGCCGCTGGTTTCCAAGCTGCGCGAGAACAACAAGGTGGTGATCGGTGTCGGCGTCAAGAATTCAACGTCCGACCTGCTGATCGCGAACTGCGACGAATTCATCTTCTACGACGACCTCGTTCGGGAAGACGAGGCCAAGCGCAATCGCGCCGCGCGCAAGGCGCCGGCCAGGCCAGCGGCCGGCGGCGCCAAGAAGCCGGCGCAGAAGGCGCACGGGCCGGAGGCCGCGCCCGACGACAAGCGCCAGGAGGCGCTCGACCTGGTGGTCGAGACCGTGGAGGCGCTGGTGGCGGAGCGCGGCGCCGGCGACAAGATCTGGGGCTCGATGATCAAGCAGACGCGCAAGCGGCGTCGCCCGGGCTTCAACGAAAGCTACTACGGGTATCGCGCGTTCAGCGATCTCCTCGCCGACGCGCAGGCCGGCAACCTGATCACGCTCTCCCTGGATGAGAAGTCCGGCGGCTATACGGTGCAACTGGTCCCGGACGCCCGCTGACGGCGCGCCGCGCGTTCATCACGCCGGGGGTGGACCGCGGCGCCGCATCAGCGCGGCGGCGAACAGGAGGCTGATCAGCGCGATGCTGGCGCAGCCCAGCAGCAGGGCGTGGCTGTCGTACCAGTCGTCCAGCCGGGGATGCGCGAGCCGGGCGATCCCGCCGGCCGCAAGGCCGAAGGACAGCAGGGCGATGGCCCAGGTGAGGCGGCGCATCCATGCGCGCTCGCCGCTGCCGAGCGTATCGATCATGCGCGACACCCACCAGCCATTGGCCGCGTCGACCGCCAGCATGCCGAGCGTGAACACGCAGCCCAGCAGCAGGGCGGCCCCCCAGGCGAGTCGCCCGGTGGCGGCCATCGAGAACACCGCGGCCTGGGAGAGAGTGTCCATCGAGATGGCGAAGGCCGCCCCGATCATCGAAATGGCCAACGGGTGGGAGACCTGCGTCATGCGCATGAAGGCGCCACTACGCAGTCCGCGCGGGGCGAGCGGCGCCGGCGTGCCCATGAGCGCGCGCAGATTGAGCGTTCCCATCAACAGCAGGAAGCCGATGGAGACGATCTGGCCGACGTCCTCCACCCATGCCGGGATGCGATGGCTGCCCGCGACGACGGCCAGCACGGCCGCGACCAGCGTGACCACGGCGCCGTGGCCGAGCGAGAAGAACAGGCCGCACCAGCGCGCCTGGCCTGGACGCACCGCGGCGTTGAAGCGGGTGATGTTGTCGACCACGATCAGGTGGTCGGGGTCCATGCCGTGGCGCAGGCCGAGCAGGAAAGTGAGGCCCGCCAGCGGCAGCAGATGCGCGAGGTCCGCCACGGGCGGCCGGTCTAGTGCCGCGCCGCGCGGGCCTCGTCCAGCAGGCCCTGCGTGCGGATGAACTCGATCACCTCGGCCACCCCGGTGCCGGCACGCAGGTTGGTGAAGATGAAGGGCCGCTCGCCGCGCTGGCGTCGCGCGTCGCCGGCCATGATGTCGAGATTGGCGCCCACATGGGGTGCCAGGTCGGTCTTGTTGATGATCAGCAGGTCCGAGCGCGTGATGCCCGGGCCGCCCTTGCGGGGGATTTTCTCGCCGCCGGCCACGTCGATCACGTAGAGCGTCAGGTCGGACAGTTCCGGGCTGAAGGTGGCGGCGAGATTGTCACCGCCCGATTCCAGCAGGATCAGGTCCAGGCCGGGAAAGTCGGCCTGCATGCGCGCGATCGCCTCGAGGTTGATCGAGGCATCCTCGCGTATGGCGGTGTGCGGGCAGCCGCCGGTTTCAACACCCATGATGCGCTCCGGCGGCAGGGCGCCGGCGCGCAGCAGGATCTCCATGTCTTCCTTGGTGTAGATGTCGTTGGTGATGACCCCCATCTCGTAGCGGTCGCGCATGCCCTTGCAGAGCATTTCGCACAGCGCGGTCTTGCCGGAGCCGACCGGGCCGCCTATGCCTACCCGCAGCGGCTGCTGCAGGGCGTCCGTGGGGCGGGAGGGGCGGGGCGTGTTCATGGATGTCTGGCTCTCAGGAACGGAAAATCCGGCTGTGCTGGGTTTCGTGGCGCATGGACAGGAGCGACAGGCCCGGGGTCCAGTTGGACAGATCCTCGTCGGCCATCGCGAGCGCGCTCGCCGCTGCCGCGAGGATACCGGGTTCGAGTGCGAACAGCATGCGCTGGCCCGCGGCCTGGCCGAGGGGAATCGCTTTCAGGGCGGCGAGGGTCTGGTTCTCGGCCCATGAAAACAGGAACGCATGCAGCGAGGCTTCGCGGGGAGTCTCCAGCATGACACAGGCGGCGGCCAGCGCGCCGGGGAACGGCAATGGCGCGGCCGACACGCTGGCCGGCAGCCACGCGCTGCGCGGGTCGGCGGGAAACAGGTCGCGCAGCAGGCGACCCAGCGAGAACCCCATCTGCACGGTCTCGGCACGCAACTCCGCAGTGTCGCGCGCGGCGAGAAACCAAGCCGACCAGTGGTCGGCCCGCTCGCGGTCGCCGGCGCTCCAGGCATCGAACAGGCGGCAAAACACCGGCGCTTCGAGGCGCGCCATGGAATGCCGCAGCACGTCTTCGATCCAGGCCAGCGCGGACGGCTCATCGCGCACCAGATCCGCATCGATGGCACCCTCGAGGCCCTGCGAGTAACTGTAGGCCCCCACCGGAAGCCCGGGGCTTGCCAGGTGCAGCAGTCGCAGCAGCGCGCGGCCGGACAGCGGTTCGGCGCTCACTTGTCCTGGGTGCCTTTCCAGACCGAAAGATCGGGCCGGTGGATCTTCGGCTCGTGCACCGGCATGCGGCTGCCGGGGTGCACATGCCGGCCATGCTGGCCGTGGTCGTGGTGGTCGCAGGCGTCATGGTCGTGATCGTGGTCGTGCGAGCCGACATGCGAGTGGCCGCCATAGGCGCCGGACTCCGGCTCGAACGGCGCCATCACCGCATGCGCATGGGCGCCGAGGCCGGCGAGCATGTCGGCCAGCACATGGTCGGCGCGGATGCGCAGCGCGAAATGGCCGTCCGGCTTCGCGCCCACGATCTGCACCGGCGTGTGCCGGTTTCCTAGGTGATAGGCGCAGCGCGCGAATTCGAGGCCGTCACGGCATTCCACTTCAAGCACCGGCTCGTCGGCTGCGACGATGCGCACGACGCGGCCGTCGTTGCCCTGCAGCAGGTCGCCGCCGCGCAGCACCGTGCCGCGCCTGAGGAACAGCGCGACCTCCTCACCGCCGGCCAGGGTGGCGCGCAGGCGGGTTTTCTCACGCAACTCGTAAGGCAGCGGCAGATCGGCCACCGGGACGGCGCCCGGCGGGGCGGCTTCTGTGAGGGTCAGCATTCTCAGAACAGGAAATAGCGTTGCGCCAGGGGGAGGGAGGTGGCGGGCTCGCACTTGAGCAGCATGCCGTCGGCGCGCACCTCGTAGGTTTCCGGATCGACCTCTATTTTCGGGCAGGCGTCGTTGTGCACCATGTCCTTTTTCTGCACCTTGCGTATGTCGCGCACCGCGACCACCGGCTTGGCAAGCCCCAGGGTGTCGGCGATGCCGGCGTCGTAGGCCGCCTGCGAAACGAAGGTGAGCGAGGTCTTCAGGGCGCGGCCGAAAGCGCCGAACATGGGGCGCGAGTAGACCGGCTGCGGCGTGGGGATGGACGCGTTGGCGTCGCCCATCTGCGCAGCGGCGATCATGCCGCCCTTGAGGATCATCGAGGGCTTGGCGCCGAAAAAGGCCGGCTTCCAGAGCACCAGGTCGGCGATCTTGCCGATTTCGATCGAACCCACGACATGGCTGATGCCGTGGGCACGTGCCGGGTTGATGGTGTACTTGGCGACGTAGCGCTTGGCGCGGAAGTTGTCGTTGCCGGCCCCGTCGCCCGGCAGGGCGCCGCGCTGCGCCTTCATCTTGTGGGCGGTCTGCCAGGTGCGGGTGATGACCTCGCCCACCCGGCCCATGGCCTGGCTGTCCGAACTCATCATCGAGATCACGCCAAGGTCATGCAGGATGTCCTCCGCGGCGATGGTCTCGCGGCGGATGCGGCTTTCGGCGAACGCGATGTCCTCGGCGATGGCCGGGTCGAGATGGTGGCAGACCATCAGCATGTCGAGATGCTCGTCGACTGTGTTGACCGTATAGGGCATGGTCGGGTTGGTCGAGGAGGGCAGGACGTTGGCGTGCTCGCAGATGCGGATGATGTCGGGCGCATGCCCGCCGCCGGCGCCCTCGGTATGGAAGGTGGCGATGGTGCGCCCCTTGAAGGCGGCCACGGTGTTCTCGAGGAACCCCCCCTCGTTTAAGGTGTCGGTGTGGATGGCGACCTGGACGTCCATCTTGTCGGCCACCGAGAGGCAGTTGTCGATCGCCGCCGCCGTGGTGCCCCAGTCTTCGTGCAGCTTCAGGCCGATCGCGCCGGCCTCGATCTGCTCCACCAGGGGCCCCGGCAGGCTGACGTTGCCCTTGCCGAGAAAACCCAGGTTCATCGGGAAGGCCTCGGCCGCGGACAGCATGGCGTGGATGTGCCACGGCCCGGGCGAGCAGGTGGTGGCCGAGGTGCCCGCCGCCGGGCCGGTGCCGCCGCCGATCATGGTGGTCACGCCCGACATCAGCGCCTCTTCGATCTGCTGCGGACAGATGAAATGGATATGGGTGTCGATGCCGCCGGCGGTGACGATCATGCCCTCGCCTGCGATGATCTCGGTGGCTCCGCCGATGGCCATGGTCACGCCCGGCTGGATGTCCGGATTGCCGGCTTTGCCGATGGCGGCGATGCGGCCGGCCTTCAAGCCGATGTCCGCCTTGACGATGCCCCAGTGGTCGACGATGAGCGCGTTGGTGATGACCGTGTCCATCACATCGCGGTGCATGCGCTGGCTCTGGCCCATGCCGTCGCGGATCACCTTGCCGCCGCCGAACTTGACCTCCTCCCCGTAGACGGTGAAATCGCGCTCGACCTCGATCCACAGGTCGGTGTCGGCCAGGCGCACCCGGTCGCCGGTGGTGGGGCCGAACATCTCCGCGTAGGCTTGCCGGCTGATCTTCATGATTGCAGGGGCCCCATGACCGCGCCGTTGAAGCCGTAGACCTTTCTCTCGCCTGCCAGCGCCACCAGTTCCACGCTGCGCTCCTGGCCCGGTTCGAAACGCACTGCCGTGCCGGCCGCGATGTTGAGCCGCATGCCGTAGGCGACTCCGCGCTCGAAACGCAGGGCGGCGTTGACCTCGTAGAAGTGGAAATGCGAGCCCACCTGGACCGGGCGGTCCCCGGTGTTGGCCACCTTGATATGCGCGGTGGCGCGTCCGGCGTTGAGTTCGATCTCGCCGGCGCGAATGTCGTATTCGCCTGGAATCATGGGAACCTCAATGCGGAAGCGGAGCGGGGGTGCGGGCGGGTCAGGGGATCGGGTGATGCACCGTGACCAGCTTGGTGCCATCGGGGAAGGTGGCTTCCACCTGGATCTCCGGGATCATTTCCGGAACCCCCTCCATCACGTCGGCGCGACCGAGGATGCGGGTTCCCTCGCTCATGAGTTCCGCCACGGTGCGCCCGTCGCGCGCGCCTTCCATGATGGCCGCGCTGATCAGGGCTACCGATTCGGGGTAGTTGAGCTTGAGGCCGCGCGCCTTGCGGCGTTCTGCCACCAGTGCGGCGGTGAAGATGAGCAGCTTGTCGCGCTCGCGTGGCGTGAGTTCCATCTGGCTTTCATGTCGCGTTGGATGGCACGAGATTAGCCGATGGGCGTGGGCGGCGCAAACTTGATTCCGGCAGAGCTGTGATTTGTACGCGAATGCACAAGTATGGTGTGCCGTCCATGTGCTGACGCATCGACTATGTGCACGCACGCGCCTGATGTTCCAACGCCAATGGCTTGCTCGTGTTACGCGGCCAGGTGCACGGCCCCGTGCGTCGCAGCCGGCGCTCGAGAGGACGGGCCTCGCGTCGGCGGGGCCCGTCGGTTGCGGCGTCACCTCCGGTTGTTCAGGCGAGAGCCGCCTTGACCCGCGCCGGGGTCAGGGGCAGGTCGCGGATGCGCTTGCCGGTCGCGTTGAAGAATGCATTGGCGATGGCCGCGACGGTGGGGCCTTGCGAGCCTTCCCCGGCACCCAGTGTGCGTTCCTCAGGCCGGTTGATCAGGGTGACATCGACCGCAGGGATCTCGCCGAAGCGCAGGATCGGATAGTCCGGCCAGGCGCGGGTGAGCATGCGCGTGGCGTCGAAGTTGACCGCC
>CANGUJ010000057.1 GCA_947456845.1 Burkholderiales bacterium
GCCGCCGAGGAGCGCACGCAGGCCGAGCAGTGCGCCGCGGAAGCGGCGACGGCAAACGCCGCGCGGGATCGCAGTGCGCGGGACGCAGCACAAGCCGCCGCACACGCAGTCCTGCATGCCGGGCGCCGTTCGCTGCGCCGCATCGCGCTGGCCGCCTGCGCCTGCCTGCTCGGCCTGACGGTGGCGGGAGCGAGCCTGGGCTATATCGGCCATGCGACGCACATCGCCGGCGTGCAGGGCGCCAGCCCCACCAGCCCCGCAAGCCATGGGGACACCAATGGCGCGCCCAAGCTGCGCATGAGCCTGGAACTGCGCCAGATTCCCGGATCGCCGCCAGCCCAATAGCTGACGCACTGCCGCGCGCGCCCTCGCGGCAGTGCGTCACCCGGTCTGGCTTTTTGCCGCTTACAATGTGTGGAGTCAATCTGGATGGGCGACCGCCATGTTGCAAGCCACCGTGCGCCGAGTTCTTGCCGCGTTCGCGCTCTTGGCCAGTGCGGAGGGAGCCGGCCAATCCGACGCCATCCTGATCGGCCAGTCCGCGCCGCTCAGCGGCACCAACCGCGAACTCGGCGAGGAAATCCGTGACGGCGCCCTTGCGTACTTCCGGAAGATCAACGCCGCCGGCGGCATCTCCGGCCGGCGCATCGAACTGGTCTCCCTCGATGACGCCAACGACACCAAGCTCTCCGCCGAGAACGCGCGCAAGCTCATCGAGGAGCGCGGTGTGCTGGCGCTGTTCGGGTTCGCCAGCGCGACCCTCAGCCGGCCAGCCCTGCCCTTCGCCGAGAAGTCGGTCACGCCGTTCCTGTTTCCGTTCACCGGCGCGGACCCGATGCGGCCCTTCAACCGGGTCCTGTTCAATCTGCGCGCCAGCTACGCCGACGAACTCGAGAAGATCGTCAACCACTACGCCACGGTAGGCGTGAAATCCTTCGGCATCCTGTTCCACGATGACGTCGTCGGCCGCGAGAACCTCGGCGCGGTCGAGCGCGCCCTGCAGAAGCGCGGCATCAAGGCGGCCACCGCGATCGGGATCACCCGCACCGCGCCGGACATCAAGGGCGCGGTCGCGAAAGTCACCGGCGCGAAGCCGGACGTGATGATCATCACCACCCTGTTCCGCCCCTCGGCCGACTTCATCCGCTCGGCCAAGGCGGCCAACCCGGGCATGCAGTTCGCCAGTACCTCGTTCGCCGGCCCCAATGTGCTCATGCGCGCGCTCGGGCAGGACGGCGTCGGCGTGACCGTGTCCCAGGTGGTGCCACCGGTGACCAACCGCGCCATCCCGGTGGTGGTCGAGTACATGAACGAATTCGAAAAACTCACCGGCGGCCGCAATTTCGGCGCCACGTCGCTGGAGGCTTTCATCGCCGCCAAGGTGCTGGCCGAAGGCATCCGCCGCGCCGGCGCCAAGCGCGTCACCCGCGAATCATTGATCACCGCCCTGGAGGGCATGAAGAGCTTCGACGCCGGCGGCTATGTGGTGGGCTTCTCCGGCGACAACCACAACGGCAGCACTTTCACCGAAATCACGGTCATCAACAAGAACCTGCAGTTCGGCTTCTGACGCGGCGGACGCCCGCTCAGGTCCCCGCCACGGCCGCGATATCCTCCGCCAGCTGGCGCACGAGCGCGCCGTCCTCGCCTTCCACCATCACCCGCAGCACGGGCTCCGTCCCGGAAGGCCGCAACAGCACGCGTCCGCGCCCGTCCAGCCGGGCCTCGGCGGCCTTGACGGCGGCTGCGAGTTTCTCGTTGGACTGCCAGCCGTTGCGGTCGGTCAGCTTCACGTTCCTGAGCACCTGGGGGAAGAGCCTGAGCTCGCGCCCGGCCTCGGCCAGGGTCTGGTCGGACGCGCGCAACGCCTTCAATACCTGCAATGCCGAGACGATCCCGTCGCCGGTGGTGTGGCAGTCCAGGCACAGGATATGGCCGGAGTTCTCGCCGCCGTGAAACCAGCGCCTATCGTGGAGCATCTCCAGCACATAGCGGTCGCCGACCTTGGCGCGGGCGAACGGCACGCCCAGGCGCGCCATCGCCTGCTCGAACGCGAGGTTGGTCATCAGCGTTCCAGCCACGCCGGGCACCCTGCCCTGGGCATGGCGCTCCTTGACGATGAGGTAGAGCAACTCATCGCCGTCGTAGGTCCGCCCGGTCGCATCGGCCATGACCACACGGTCCGCATCGCCGTCGAGCGCGATGCCGATGTCGGCACGATGCGTCCTGACGGCGTCGGCCATGACCTTGGGATGGGTGGCGCCGACGCCGTCGTTGATGTTGCGGCCGGAAGGCTGGTTGCCGATGGTGATCACCTCGGCGCCGAGCTCATGGAATACGTGGGGCGCGATGTGATACGCGGCGCCGTTGGCACAGTCGACGACGATGCGCATGCCGTGCAGGTCGAGGTCGTAGGGCACGCTGGCCTTGCAGAATTCGATGTAGCGCCCGGCCGCGTCGTCGAGCCGGCGCGCCTTGCCCAGGGAAGCGGATTCCACGCATCCCATCGGCCGCTCCAGTTCGGCCTCGATGGAAAGCTCGACCGCATCGGGCAGCTTCAGGCCGCCCTCGGAGAAGAACTTGATGCCGTTGTCTTCGTACGGGTTGTGGGAGGCGCTGATCACGACCCCCGCCTGGGCGCGCACCGCGCGTGTCAGGTAGGCCACCGCCGGTGTGGGCATGGGCCCGACCAGCATGACGTCGACACCGGCGGCCGCAAAACCCGACTCCAGGGCCGCTTCGAGCATGTAGCCCGATATGCGCGTGTCCTTGCCGATCAGGACCGCCGGATGCTCTGGTCCGCCGATGCCCTGCTGCACCAGCACCCGGCCGGCCGCATAACCCAGCCGGAGAACGAAATCCGGCGTGATGGGCGCAACACCCACCCGTCCGCGCACGCCATCGGTGCCAAAGTATTTTCTGCTCATGAGTAAGGCTCTTGTGATCCGGAACGCCTGCGCGGGCACGCCGTCAGGCCTGGCGCACCGCGTCCCACACGCGCAATGCGTCGCGCGTGGCTCCCACATCGTGCACGCGCAGGATTGTCGCACCGTTTTGCGCCGCTATCAGGGCGGCGGCGACGCTGCCGAAAACCCGCGCGTCCGCCCGGTCGTGGCCGGTGATGGCGCCGATGGTGGACTTGCGCGACAGCCCGGCCAGCACGCCCACGCCGAGTGCGCGCAAGCCGGCCAGATGACGCAGCAGCGCGAGGTTGTGCGCCACCGTCTTGCCGAAGCCGAAGCCGGGATCGACCGCCAGTTGTCGCGCGGGAACGCCGGCGGCCCGGAAGGCGGCGACCCGGGCGCAGAGAAAGTCGCGCACTTCCGTCACCACATCGGCATAGGCCGGGTTGTCCTGCATGGTGGCCGGATCGCGGTCCATGTGCATGATGGCGAGCGACACACCGACGCCGGCGGCGGCGCAGGCGGCCTCGAACGCCCCCGGGCGACGAAAACCCCAGATGTCGTTGAGCATGGCGGCGCCCTCCGCAACCGCGATGCGCATGACCTCCGGCTTGTAGGTGTCGACCGATACCGGGATGCCCGCCGCCACGCACCCGCGCAG
Organism: Burkholderiales bacterium; assembly: GCA_947456845.1. Taxonomy (GTDB): domain Bacteria; phylum Pseudomonadota; class Gammaproteobacteria; order Burkholderiales; family JAEUOS01; genus JAEUOS01. The sequence goes on from CANGUJ010000057.1 coordinate 3,565, forward strand.
GACCGGAAGCAGGCGCTCGAGTTCCTGCGCCTGGGGCAATGGCTGGGCGCCAGGCCGGCTGGATTCGGCACCGAGGTCGAGCATGTCGGCGCCTTCGGCGCGCAGCTGCTCGGCATGCCGCAAGGCGGCGGCGGTTGACAGATAGCGTCCGCCGTCGGAGAACGAGTCGGGCGTGATGTTGACGATGCCCATCAGCAGGGGCCGCTCGCCCGAGGTATCCGATCGCGCTTCGCGCAGCGTATTTGTCATCCCGATACGCAAAAAAAAACGCCAGGCCGCAAGGCCTGGCGTGATCCGGATCGGCGACGCGCCGCGCGCAGCCCGCGCACGCCGTGGGCGGCCGGCTTCAGGCGGCCGAGGCCGAGGTCGAAGGCGCCACGCCGCCCGAGGCATTGTCCTTCGGCGGCTGCGGCTGGGACTGCGTGGGCTTGGGCGGACGCGGCGGACGCCCCTGCATGATGTCCTCAATCTGCTCGGCGTCGATGGTCTCCCAGTCGAGCAGTGCCTTGGCCATGGCGTGCATCTTGTCTGAATGCTCCTCGATGAGCCTGCGGGCCAGGGCGTATTGCTCGTCGATGATGCGACGGATCTCGGAGTCGACGGTCTGCATGGTCGCCTCCGATACCTGAGTGGTGCGGGTCACCGACCGGCCGAGAAACACCTCACCCTCGTTCTCCGCATAGACCATGGGCCCGAGTTTGTCGCTCATGCCGTAGCGCGTCACCATGTCGCGCGCCATCTGCGTGGCGCGCTCGAAGTCGTTGGAGGCGCCGGTGGTCATCTGGTTCATGAACACCTCCTCGGCGATGCGCCCGCCGAAGAGCATGGCAATCTTGTTGAGCATGTAATCGCGATCGTACGAATACTTGTCGCGCTCGGGCAGGCTCATGGTCACGCCGAGGGCGCGGCCGCGCGGGATGATGGTGACCTTGTGCACCGGATCGCACTTGGGCAGGAGCTTGCCGATCAGCGCGTGGCCGGACTCGTGGTACGCGGTATTGCGCTTTTCTTCATCGTCCATGACCATGGTGCGGCGTTCGGTGCCCATCATGATCTTGTCCTTGGCCATCTCGAAGTCGTCCATGTCGACCAGGCGCTTGCTACGGCGCGCGGCGAACAACGCGGCTTCGTTGACCAGGTTTGCGAGATCGGCGCCGGACATGCCGGGTGTACCGCGGGCAAGGATGTCGGCCTTGACGTCCGGCGCGAGCGGCACCTTGCGCATGTGCACACCCAGGATCTGCTCGCGGCCGCGGATGTCCGGCAGCGGCACGACCACCTGACGGTCGAAGCGTCCCGGGCGCAGGAGCGCGGGGTCCAGCACATCGGGCCGGTTGGTGGCGGCGATGACGATCACGCCGGCGCCGGTTTCGAACCCGTCCATCTCGACCAGCATCTGGTTTAGGGTCTGTTCGCGCTCGTCGTTGCCGCCGCCCAGGCCAGCGCCGCGCTGCCGGCCTACTGCGTCGATCTCGTCGATGAAGATGATGCAAGGCGCGTGCTTCTTGGCATTTTCGAACATGTCGCGCACCCGGGCGGCACCCACGCCGACGAACATTTCGACGAAGTCAGAACCTGAAATGGAGAAGAACGGCACCTTCGCCTCGCCGGCAATGGCCTTGGCCAGCAAGGTCTTGCCGGTGCCCGGGGAGCCCACCATCAGGGCGCCGCGCGGGATGCGTCCGCCGAGCTTCTGGAATTTCGACGGATCCTTGAGGAAGTCGACGAATTCGGCGACCTCTTCCTTGGCCTCGTCGCATCCGGCGACGTCAGCGAAAGTGACCGTATTGTTGGATTCGTCGAGCATGCGCGCCTTGCTCTTGCCGAACGAAAACGCGCCGCCGCGGCCGCCGCCCTGCATCTGCCGCATGAAAAATATCCATACGCCGATCAGCAACAACATCGGGAACCATGAGATGAAGATCGACAGCAGGAGGGGTTTCTCCTCCTCGACACGCACGTCGAACTTGACACCGTACTTGACCAGGTCGCCGATCAGGCCGCGGTCCAGGTAGGTGACATTGGTGCGCACCTTCTTGTCGTCCACCGTCGTGGCGATGATGGTGCGGTCGTCAATGACAACCGTTTTGATCTGCCCGGCCTTGACCTGATCGAGGAAATCCGAGTAGCTGAGCGCTGCCGCGGAGGCGGCGCCGCCGCCGCCGAACTGCTTGAAAACGGTGAACAGAACCAGCGCGATCACCAGCCAGACAGCTATCTTGGAAAACGTATTGTTCAACTAGACTCCCTGGCCTTGACGGCCCGCCTGCGCGCGGGGCGCTGGCATAAAAGTACCTGATTTAGCAAATGTATTGTATACGCATTGCACAGCCCGCGCTTTCGGCTCAGCGCAGACGCCGCCCAACCAGGAACTGCTCCGAACTGCGATCGCGCGATGCCTTGGGCTTGTATGATTTCACATCGTGAAAGCATGACCGCATCCTGGCCAAAAACTCGATAAACCCGGCTCCTTGAAAGGTTTTAACGACCAGCATACCCTCCGGCTTGAGAAAGGCCTGCGCGAATTCGAGCGCAAGGTCGGCCAGACCCATGGCTCTGGCCTGATCTGACACCCCGATACCTGAGATATTGGGGGCCATGTCGGACAAAACAAGGTCTGCCTTGACCCCGTCTCCCAAGGTTTGCGTGACCGCGACCAGGCCCTGGTCGGTACTGAAATCGGCGCGGATGAGTTCCACGCCAGGCAGACCCGGCATCTCGAGAAGGTCGATGGCGATCACGCGCCCGCCGCCGCGCTCGCCCGCGCCCACCCGCGGCGCGGCCATTTGCGACCAGCCACCCGGCGCCGCGCCCAGGTCCACCACCACCATGCCGCGCCGGAACAACCTGAGCTTCTCGTCGATCTCGAGGATCTTGAAGGCCGCGCGCGACCGGTAGCCCAGTTTCTTGGCCTGCTGAACATACGGGTCGGTGACATGTTCGTGCATCCAGCGGTTGCTGGACACCGACCTGGTCGGCTTGACATGCCCTTTGGCTTTGCGTTCCATAGCGATCCCGTCTCGTGCCGGTTCAAGCGGCTATACTTGAAAGTGTTTCTGCTACCCGCATGCTCATCCTGTTTCCGATCCTGACCACCGCATGATTCCACTCACCCCCGCAGAGCGCTCGGCCCTGAAAGCACGCGCCCATCATCTCGATCCCGTCATCATGATCGGGGATGCCGGCTTGAGCGAGGCGGTGCTCCGGGAAATCGACAGGGCCTTGAAGAGCCATGAGTTGATCAAGGTGCGGGTGCTTGGCGATGACCGCGGGGCGCGCAACGCCTATGCAGCCGCCATCGGTGAAAAGCTCGACGCCGCGACCATCCAGGCCATCGGCAAGCTGCTGGTGCTGTTTCGCCCCGGCCCACCGGCGGAAAAAAAGCCGTCGCGCCAGCGCAAGCCCACGGGTCCGCGGCGCACCAAGAAGCAGGAGGCGGCGCACGCGGAAAGGAAACGCGCGGCCTGACCCCGGGATTGCGCCGTCGCGCGCACCGCACCGGTCTCGCCGCTCACGTGCCGCCGCGCCGGCACCCTGCCGCCAGCGCAGCCGCGAGAAAGCTTTGCGCCAGGTAGAGCAACGCGGATATCCCGTGCGCCCTGCCGAATGCGGCATGATAGGTTTCCTGCGCCACCCGGCCGGCCGCGAGCGCCTCCCTGAGACCGGCCAGGTAAGGCCGCAGCGCGAAATGCCCCACTGCAGCCAGGGCCAGAACACCCAGCAACCCATAGGAGATCCAGCGGGGGGATCCCGGCAACAGTCGCTTCTTGAATCCAAGCAGTACGGCTGTGCAGATCATCACCAGCCAGGCCACCTGGGTGAACAACTGCCCGGCCACCCGCCCTGCCTGCTCGCGCTCCAGCATGGCGAACAGCGTCGGCGCCACCAGGTAACCCACGGTCCACAGGCTGCCCGCCATCGCGACCAGCAAGAGCGTGCCCAAGGCGGGCAGCGCCGCGCCGGCGCGCGCACGAATGCGCTCAGATAAAGCGGATTTCAAGAATCTCGTATTCGCGGATGCCGCCGGGCGCCATCACCTCGACCGTGTCGCCCTCGTGCTTGCCGATCAAGGCGCGCGCGATGGGCGAGCTGATGGAAATCTTGCGATCCTTGATGTCGGCCTCGTCGTCCCCCACCACCTGATAGGTCACCTTGGCGCCGGGGTTCTGCACATCCTCCAGGTCGACCGTGGCACCGAAAACCACGCGGTCCTCGCCGGCCAGCAGCTTGGGGTCGATGATCTGGGCGAACGACAATTTTCCCTCGATCTCGGCGATGCGACCTTCGATGAATCCCTGCTTTTCCTTCGCGGCATCGTAGTCGGCGTTCTCGGACAGGTCGCCTTGCGCGCGCGCCTCGGCGATGGCGGTGATCACGGCCGGGCGCTCCACCGACTTGAGGCGCTGCAATTCGGCGCGCAGCCTTTCGGCCCCGGCAACGGTCATGGGTACGGATTGCATAGTCACAAAGCCCGTCAGAAGAGATTCGACGGGCCGCGCCTGTGCGCGACCCGTCCAGGAGGCGCGAATGATACACGCGCCCCGCGATCCGGCGCCGCCTCAGGGGCCGGCGAGCTCGGCGTGCAGGCCGCGCAGGTCGAAGGGCGTGAGCTCGGCCGAGGCCCGCATGGCGGCGACCGCGGCACGCGCCCCGGCAATGGTGGTGTAGTAGGGCACGCGCCCCTGCAGCGCCGAAACGCGGATCAGGCGCGAGTCGGCGATCACGCCCTTGCGCGCCTCGGTGGTGTTGATGACCAGCACCACCTCGCGATTCTTGATCATGTCGACGATGTGCGGCCTGCCCTCCTTCACCTTGTAGACCATGCGCACCGGGATGGCGGCGGCCTCGAGCACCGCGGCGGTGCCGCGGGTGGCCACCAGGCCAAAACCCAGTTCCGAAAGGCTGCGCGCCACCTCCACCACCCTGGCCTTGTCGGCATCGCGCACCGACAGGAACACCGTGCCGGCCTGGGGCAACCGCACCCCCGCGGCCAGCTGGCTCTTGGCGAATGCCTCGCCAAACGTGACGCCGACGCCCATGACTTCGCCGGTCGACTTCATTTCCGGGCCGAGGATGGGATCGACCCCCGGAAACTTGGTGAACGGAAACACCGCCTCCTTGACGCTGTAGTACGGCGGCTGGATCTCGCTGCCGACTCCCTGTGCGTCGAGCGACGTGCCGGCCATCACCCGCGCGGCGATCTTCGCCAGCGGCAGGCCGGTGGCCTTGGAGACGTAGGGCACGGTGCGCGAAGCGCGCGGGTTGACCTCGAGCACGTAGACGACATCGCGCCCGTCTTCTTCCTTGATCGCGAACTGCACGTTCATCAGGCCGACCACGCCGAGCGCCCGTGCCATGGCCGCGGTCTGCAAGCGCAATTCGTTCTGCAGGTCGCCGGACAGCGAGTACGGCGGCAGCGAACAGGCCGAGTCGCCCGAATGCACACCGGCTTCCTCAATATGCTCCATGATGCCGCCGATGAATACCCGGTTGCCGTCGGCGATGCAGTCGACATCGACCTCGATGGCGTCGTTGAGGAAACGGTCCAGCAACACGGGGGAATCGTTCGAGACCTTGACCGCCTCGCGCATGTAGCGCTCAAGGTCGCCTTGCTCATGCACGATTTCCATCGCGCGGCCGCCCAGAACGTAGCTGGGCCGCACCACCAGCGGATAGCCGATTTCTTGCGCGAGTGCGAGCGCCGCGGCCTCGGTACGCGCAGTGCGATTGGGCGGCTGCCTGAGCTCGAGTTCGCGCAGAAGGGTCTGGAATCGCTCGCGGTCCTCGGCGATATCGATCGACTCCGGGGAGGTGCCGATGATGGGTACGCCGTTGGCTTCAAGCGCGCGCGCCAGCTTGAGCGGCGTCTGCCCGCCGAACTGCACGATCACGCCCTCGGGTTTTTCGAGATCGACGATCTCAAGCACGTCCTCGAGGGTCAGGGGCTCGAAGTACAGGCGGTCGGAGGTGTCGTAGTCGGTCGAGACGGTTTCCGGATTGCAATTGACCATGATGGTCTCGAACCCGTCGCCGCGCAGCGCCAGCGAGGCGTGCACGCAACAGTAGTCGAATTCGATGCCCTGGCCGATGCGGTTGGGGCCGCCGCCCAGCACGATGATCTTGCGCCGGCTTGTCGGCTCGGCCTCGCACTCCTCCTCGTAGGTGGAGTACATGTAGGCGGTACGGGTGGCGAACTCTCCGGCGCAGGTATCGACGCGCTTGTACACCGGCCGCACGCCGAGGGCGCGGCGACGCGCGCGCACCTCGTCCTCGCCGGACTTGAACAGCTTGGCCAGCCGGCGGTCGGCGAAGCCCTTGCGCTTCAGGCGCCGCATTTCGGCGGCGTCGATGTCGGCGAGCGCCATGTCGTCCAGGCGCATTTCCTCGTCGACGATATCCTTGATCTGCGCGAGGAACCACGGGTCGATATTGGTCAGGCGATGGACTTCCTCGAGGGTGAAGCCGTTTTCGAAGGCATCGCCGACGTACCAGATGCGCTCCGGGCCGGGTTCGCCGAGTTCCTCCTCGATCTCATGACGGTCGGTGGTCTTCTGGTTGAGTCCGTCGACACCGACCTCGAGGCCGCGCAGCGCTTTCTGGAAGCTCTCCTGGAAGGTGCGGCCGATGGCCATCACTTCGCCCACCGATTTCATTTGGGTCGTCAGGTGCGAATCCGCATCCTTGAATTTCTCGAAGGCGAAGCGCGGCACCTTGGTAACCACATAGTCGATGGCCGGCTCGAAGGAGGCCGGCGTGGCGCCGCCGGTGATGTCGTTGGTTAATTCGTCCAGCGTGTAGCCGACCGCCAGCTTGGCGGCGATCTTGGCGATCGGGAAACCAGTCGCCTTGGAGGCCAGCGCGGAGGAGCGCGACACCCGCGGGTTCATCTCGATGACGATCATGCGCCCGTCCTTCGGGTTGATCGCGTACTGGACGTTGGACCCGCCGGTGTCGACTCCGATCTCGCGCAGCACCGCGAAGGAGGCGTTGCGCATCATCTGGTACTCGCGGTCGGTGAGGGTCTGGGCCGGGGCCACCGTGATGGAGTCGCCGGTATGCACGCCCATCGGATCGAGATTCTCGATGGAGCATACGATGATGCAGTTATCGGCCCGGTCGCGCACGACCTCCATCTCGAACTCTTTCCAGCCCAGGAGCGATTCCTCGATCAGCAGTTCGCGCGTCGGGCTGGCGTCGAGCCCGCGCCGGCAGATGGTCTCGAACTCCTCCGGGTTGTAGGCGATGCCGCCACCGGTGCCGCCGAGCGTGAACGACGGCCGGATCACCACGGGAAAGCCGATGCCGCCGGTCACCGAAGCGATCTCGCGCTGCACGGCCCAGGCTTCATCCATCGAGTGCGCAACACCCGAGCGGGCGGACTCCAGGCCGATTCCGGTCATGGCCTGCTTGAACTTCTGACGGTCCTCCGCCTTGTCGATGGCCTCCTCCTTCGCGCCGATCAGTTCCACGTCGAAGCGCGCGAGTACGCCGTTCTTCGCCAGGTCGAGGGCGCAATTGAGGGCCGTCTGTCCGCCCATGGTCGGCAAGAGGGCGTCGGGACGCTCCTTTTCGATGATGCGCGCCACCATTTGCCAGGTGATGGGTTCGATGTACACCATGTCCGCCGTGTCCGGATCGGTCATGATGGTCGCCGGATTGCTGTTGACCAGGATCACGCGATAGCCCTCCTCGCGCAGCGCCTTGCAGGCCTGCGCGCCGGAGTAATCGAACTCGCAGGCCTGGCCGATGACGATGGGGCCGGCGCCGATAATCAGGACGCTCTTGATGTCGGCGCGCTTAGGCATGGCCGGCCCCCCTGTGCTGCGCCATCAGCGCGGTGAAGCGGTCGAACAGGTAGCCGATGTCCTGCGGCCCGGGGCTCGCCTCGGGATGGCCCTGGAAACAGAAGGCCGGCCGGTCGGTGCGCTTGAGGCCCTGGATCGACCGGTCGAAAAGCGATACATGGGTGACGGCGAGACGGGCGGGCAGCGTCGCGGGATTGACCGCGAAGCCGTGATTCTGGCTGGTGATGGCGACCCGGCCGGTTTCCAGGTCCTTGACCGGGTGATTGGCGCCGTGATGGCCGAACTTCATCTTGAGCGTCGCCGCGCCCGAGGCCAGGCCCAGCAACTGGTGGCCGAGACAGATGCCGAAAGTGGGGATGCCGGCATCGACGATCTCCCCGACGGCAGCGATGGCGTAATCGCAGGGCTGCGGATCGCCCGGCCCATTGGACAGGAACACGCCGTCAGGTCGCATCGCGCGCACGTCGGCAGCCGGTGTCGTGGCGGGCACGACCGTCAGGTCGCAGCCGCGCTCGGCCAGCATGCGCAGGATGTTGCGCTTGACGCCGTAGTCGTAGGCCACCACCCGGAATTCGGGCTCGACCAACCGGCCAAACCCGCGCCCGAGGCGCCATTCGGTCTCGTCGAACCGGTAGGAAGCCGGTGTGCTGACCACCCGGGCCAGGTCCATCCCGGCCAATCCGCCGAACGCGCGCGCCGCCGCCAGCGCCTCGCGCTCGTCGATGTGGCCTGCCATGATGCAGCCGGATTGCGCGCCCTTCTCGCGCAGGATTCTCGTGAGCCTGCGGGTATCGATCTCGGCGATGCCCACCACGTTTTCGGCGCGCAGGTAGGCGTCGAGGGCCATGGTGCTGCGGAAGTTCGATACCGACATGGCGAGATTGCGGATCACCAGGCCCGCCGCATGAATGCGGCGATCGCCGGATTCGACATCCTCGGCGTTGGTACCGGTGTTGCCGATGTGCGGATAGGTGAGCGTGACGATTTGCCGGCAGTAGGACGGGTCGGTCAGGATCTCCTGATAACCCGTCATCGCGGTGTTGAAGACCACTTCGCCCACGGTCTGGCCGTGCGCGCCGATGGAGACCCCGCGAAACATACTGCCGTCGGCGAGCGCGAGGACTGCGGGAGACGGCTTGGACATGGAATGGGCACCTGAGAGAAACCCGTGCGAACCTGGCTTCGGGGGTGCCGCGCAAACCTTCCCTGAATGCAATCCCGGACTGCAAAGCGGGGCGGGAACCGGTTTGCGCAGTCGTCGCTACCACACGGGCAAACCACCTGAGTATAGCAGACTAAATAACGTAATGCCTTGTTTTTTATCGTTTTTTATGTATACAAAGTCATTTTTGGCTGTACACACGAAGTACATCGGCGGCGCACGGCCCCTACTTCCTGCGCGCCGCCTCGTACAGGGGCATGACCCGGCCCGCATAGTCCTGCAGATCGCGAATCCGGGTGTCCGATGATGGGTGGGTGGACAACCATTGCGGCGGGCCGTTGCCGCCTACCTTGCGCATTTTTTCCCACAGACTGACCGCCCCGCGGGGGTCGAAACCCGCGCGCGCGGCCAGTTCCACGCCGATGCGGTCCGCCTCGGTTTCATGAAGCCTGCTGTTCGGCAGGTTGTAGGTCAGATTGGTCACGAGATTGGCCATGTCCATGTTGCCTTGGCTGCCGCCCAGCGCCACCCCGACGCCGGTGGCCACGATGCCCGCGTTGAGTTGCTGGGAGGCGCGCTCACGCGCATGCTCGCGCAGGGCGTGGGCGATTTCATGCCCCATGACCGCCGCGATTTCATCGTCGGTGGCGTTGAGTTTCTGGATCAGGCCGGTATAGACGGCGATCTTGCCCCCGGGCATGCACCAGGCGTTGACCTCCGGGGAATTGATCACGTTGACCTCCCACTTCCAGCCGACCGCGTCGCTGCGGAATGTCGCCGTCTGTGGAATCAGGCGTTGCGCGATGGCGCGCACGCGCGCCGTTTGCGCGGGGTCGGGGTTGAGTTGTCGCTTCTGGTTGGCCTGCGCCAGGGTTTGCTGGTAAGCCTGGCTCGCACCCTGCTCGAGTTGGCGCGCCGATACCAGCGCCGACATGGTTTGCTGGCGGTCGACCCCTACGGCACCTCCCTGGGTGGTGCGGACAGTCTTGCAGGATGCCAGCGCGCAGCAGACCGAGACGGCCAACAGGAACTTGAGCAGTTTTCGC
>CANGUJ010000058.1 GCA_947456845.1 Burkholderiales bacterium
AGGACCTGACGCCGGTTTCGATGATGGCACTCGACCAGTTCGTGCTGTGGGTCAATGCGGAGTCGCCGTACAAGACCGCCAAGGAATACATCGAGGCGGTCAAGAAGGCCGGACCCAACAAATTCAAGATGGGGGGCACCGGTTCGCGTCAGGAAGACCAGATCATCACCGTCGCGATCGAAAAGCAGACCGGGATCAAGTTCACCTACATTCCGTTCAAGGGCGGCGGCGACGTCGCCGTGCAACTCGTGGGCAAGCACATCGATTCTTCGGTGAACAATCCTATCGAAGCGGTTGCACAATGGCGCGGCGGCAAACTGCGCCCGCTGTGCGTTTTCGACGACGAGCGCATGCCCTACAAGCAGAAGGTCACCGATACCATGTCCTGGTACGACATTCCACCCTGCAAGCAGGCAGGCATCGATGTCGATTACCTGATGCTGCGTGGCATCTTCATGGCGCCCGGGGTGACCGAAGACCAGAGAGTGTTCTACGTGAACCTCATGAAGAAGGTGCGCCAGACACCTGAGTGGAAGGACTTCATGGAAAAAGGTGCCTTCAACACGACCACGCTGATGGGCGATGACTATCGCACCTGGGTCGGCAAGGAAGAGCAGCGTCACCTGCAACTGATGAAGGAAGCCGGCTTCCTCGCTGGCAGCAAGTAGTTCCCTTGCGTAATGCGCTGGCACCGGCGGTCGCGCGCCGGAGCCGGCGGTTCCTGCTCGTCGCATCCGTTCAACCTCCCGATCGGTTTCGCCATGAACGATGATTCTTCCGAACGTTCGGCCGCATCCGTCCGAACCCTCGAACTGATCGTGGCCGTCCTGTTTTTCCTGGTCGGCGCGGTCGTGATCTATGACAGTTTCCGCCTGGGCAACAAGTGGGCCGAGGATGGGCCCCAGGCGGGCTATTTCCCGTTCTACATCGGCCTGATACTTTGCCTGTCGGCGACCGCGACCTTCCTCAAGGCATTGCGGCGCGGCTCGCGCGAGAGTTTCGTGACCGTGCCGCAGATCAAGCTTGTGCTGTCGGTCCTCGTCCCGACCGCGATTTACACCGCGGCTATCGCGTGGCTGGGCATCTACTTGGCGTCGCTGCTGTTCATAGCGCTGTTCATGTGGCGCCTCGGGCGCTACGGGTTTTCGCGCATCATTCCGGTTTCCGCCGGCGTGACGGTGTTCTTCTTCCTTCTGTTTGAAATCTGGTTCAAAGTGCCGCTCCCCAAGGGCCCGCTTGAGGCCGCCCTGGGACTGAGCTAGGAGCCTGGACATGGATGAAATTTCGTCGTTGATGCACGGGTTCTCGGTGGCTTTGTCGCCGATGAACCTGGTCTACATGTTCGTGGGCGTGGTGCTGGGCGTGCTCATCGGCGTCCTGCCCGGGCTTGGCGGGGCCAACGGCGTGGCCATCCTGCTGCCCCTGACCTTCACGATGGCCCAGACTCCGGGCGGCACGACCTCGGCGATCATCCTCTTGTCCTGCATCTACTGGGGCGCGCTGTTCGGCGGCGCGATCACCTCCATCCTGTTCAACATTCCCGGCGAGCCCTGGTCCGTGGCGACCACCTTTGACGGCTATCCCCTGGCGCAGAAAGGGCGTGCCGGCGCTGCGCTGACCTCCGCATTCACCTCCTCGTTTGTCGGCGCCCTGGTGGCGGTGGTCCTCATTACTTTCCTTTCGCCCTTCGTTGCCCGCTTCGCCTTGCAGTTCGGGCCGCCCGAGTACTTTTCGGTATACCTGCTCACCTTCTGCGCCTTCATCGGCATGAGCAAGGGCAATCCCGTCAAGACCATCGCCGCGATGATGCTGGGCTTCGCGCTGGCCGCTGTCGGGCTCGACAAGGTGACCGGGCAGTTGCGGCTCACTTTCGGGCACACGGAGCTTCTGAAGGGCTTCGACTTCCTGATCGCCGTCATCGGGTTGTTCGGCATCGGCGAGATCCTCAAGACGCTTGAGGAAGGCCTCGAATTCAAGGGTACCCAGGCCAAGATCAATCCCCGTGTGGTGCTGGAAACCTGGCGTGAATTGCCCAAGTACTGGCTGACCTCGCTCCGCTCGTCCGCCATCGGCTGCTTCATGGGCATCGTGCCCGGAGGCGCCACGCCTGCTTCCTTCATGAGCTATGGCGTGGCCCAGCGCATGAGCAAGAACGGCGCCGACTTCGGCAGTGCCGACAAGCCGCAGATCGAAGGCGTGGTGGCGCCCGAGACGGCGGCCCATGCTGCCGGGACCAGCGCGCTCTTGCCCATGCTCACACTTGGCGTGCCGGGTTCGCCGACTGCGGCCGTGCTTTTGGGCGGTCTGCTGATCTGGGGCCTGCAACCGGGGCCGCTGCTGTTTACCGAGCAGAAGGACTTCGTCTGGGGCCTGATCGCGTCGATGTATCTGGGCAACATCGTCGGACTGATCGTCGTGCTTACCTGCGTGCCCTTTTTTGCGGCGATCCTGCGTATTCCCTTCGCCATCATCGCGCCGGTCATCCTGGTGATCTGCGCGATCGGTGCCTACACGGTGGCGGGGTCGATGTTCGACGTCTACATGATGGTCATATTCGGCGTCGCCGGCTATGTGTTCTCCAAGCTCAATTACCCACTTGCTCCTCTGGTGCTGGCCATCGTCCTTGGTGATCGTGCCGAGGAGTCGTTCCGTCAATCGATGCTGGTTTCGCAGGGCGATATGTCGATCTTTTTCAGCAACGGGCTGGTCGGCAGCATGACCTTGCTGGCGCTCGGTTTGCTGGCCTGGCCGCTGGTCTCCGCCGTGCTGGCCCGCCTGCGCGGGCGCCCCGCCTGAGGCCGCGCAGGGCGACAGCGACGGGTTTGTGCGGTGAGCGGGCTACTTGCGGGTCTTGACCCGGCTGAGCGTCTCGGGCGTGATGTTGAGGTAGGCCGCGAGCTCTTTCTTGGGGATGCGGTCGATCAGGTCGGGGTGCTTTCGCTCGAAGCGCGCCAGGCGCCCAGGGGCGTCGAGCAGGTGCAGGGTGATGGTGTGGGCCATCACCTCGGACATCAGGCGCATCACCTCGTATTCGAAGGCTTCCTTGACTTCGCCGTGGTGCGCGAGGAATTCCACCCAGGCTTCCATCGGCAGACGCGCGACCCGGCAGTTGGTCAGGGCGACGATGCTGTAGGGCGTCGGGGTATGGAGGCGCCACGCGGCATAGCTGGTGTCCATGTCGGTTTCGGCGGCCAGCCGCAGGATCATTTCCTTGCCGTCCGAGTTGCCGACCACCCGCTTGAGTATGCCTTCGAGGATGAAGAACTGCTCCATGTCCTCGGAACCCTGGGTCACCAGCATGGCGCCTTTGGCATACTCCGCGATTTCAAGCTTGGGTTCGAGCTCGTCCCAGTAGGGGGCGCCGAGGTTGCGCAGCGTGCGGTTCTGCCTGAGCTGCACGCGAATGCTGTTGCGCTGGGGGTGTGACGCGATGCTGGTCATGACGACGTTGCCTGATACAGGCCGGAGAGCCCGATCCCCCGGCCCGAGGGCCTCGATTATATTCGACCCGACCCGGCAGCGGACCATGGAGGCTTATGCCGCGAGAGGTGCCGCCGTCGCCCGTCGGGCGCTTTTGATATCGGTCAAGGCCCGGACCGGTGCGAAAAACATATAGTGCGAGCCGCTCCCGAGCGCGCGGTCGGCGCCGGCCGGCCTGTACGTGCGGGGGGCGCAGGCACCGTGTGCCGCGGCCGCAACCAGCCTTGATTCCGCGATTGATTGCCGCGTTCTAAAATCCCAAATTGCAACCCAACTACTGGAACAAGACATGGAAGCACTCAAAGGCGTACGCATTCTGGACATGACCCACGTGCAGGCCGGGCCGACCTGCTCGCAGTTGCTTGCCTGGATGGGCGCTGACGTGATCAAGTTCGAGCCGCCCCAGGGAGACGCGACACGCGGGCAGTTGCGCGACGTCCCGGGCGCTGACAGCCTGTACTTCACCATGCTCAACTGCAACAAGCGCTCGATCACGGTGAACATGAAGTCGCCGCAGGGAAAGGAAGTGTTCGTCGACCTGCTCAAGAAGTGCGACATCATGATGGAGAATTTCGGCCCCGGGGTGCTGGACAGGCTCGGCTTCACCTGGGAGAAGATCCATGAGATCAATCCCAAGCTCGTGATGGGATCCATCAAGGGCTTCGGTTCGTCCGGCCCGTATGCGGAGTTCAAGGCCTACGAAAACGTCGCCCAGGCGATGGGGGGGGCGATGAGCACCACCGGTGTTCCCGACGGCCCGCCCTACGTGACCGGCGCCCAGATCGGCGATTCCGGCACCGGCTTGCACTTGGCCATCGGGCTGCTCGGCGCCCTGCACCAGGCCAACCGCACCGGCAAGGGGCAGTATGTGGAAGTCGCGATGATGGACGGTGTGATGAACCTGTGCCGCGTCAAGTTCCGCGACCATCAGCGCCTCACGCACGGTGCGCTGCCCGAGTATTCGGTGCCCACCTACACCGGCATGCATGACGTGCCGCGCGCCGGCAATGATTCCGGTGGCGGCCAGCTGGGCAACGCGATCCACTGCAAGCCTCACGGCGCGAACGACTGGATCTACGTCGTGGTCCAGGAGGCCGTCTGGGGGGCGCTGGCCAAGCGCATAGGCCCCGATGTCGAGTTCCCGCATCTCGACACCGACCCGCAGTTCGCCACCATCGGCGAGCGGCGCAAGAACCAGCAGCTGATGTGGACGCTGATCAACAAGTTCGCAGAGAAGTACACCAAGCGCGAATTCATGGCCATCCTCAACGAGCTGGACGTGCCTTGCGGTCCGATCATGTCGACCCAGGACCTGGCCACCGACGAGCATGTGCGCGGGCGGGACATGTACGTCGAACTCGATCATCCGCAGCGCGGCAAGTGGTGGAACGTCGGCATGCCGATCAAGCTCTCGGCGTCTCCCGCGAGGATAGAGCGTTCCCCGTTGCTGGGAGAACACACCGACGAGGTGTTGGCGCAGGTACTCGGCTACGATGCCGCCAGGGTCGAATCGCTCAAGGCCGCCGGCGCCTTCAGCGCTCCGCCCAAGAAGGGCTGATTCGCGCCGCTACGCAGCGCGCAGGCGCGGCTGCCCGGTGGGCGCCGCCGCGCGCCCATCCGTTTCAATCGAGGAGGCAGGACAATGAAAGTGGCAATCATCGGCCAGCAGGATTTCGGCAAGGCGGTACTCGAGGCGCTCCTCGCCCGCGGCGACGAAGTGGCGGCAGTGTTCTGTGCGCCGGAGAAGGAAGGAGCCCGCCCGGATGCGCTGCGCGTCGCGGCCCAGGAAAAGGGCTTGACCGTCCACCAGTTCAAGTCGCTCAAGGCGCCCGAGGCGGTCGAAGCCATGAAGGCGGCCGAGGCCGACATCGGCATCATGGCCTACGTACTGCAGTTCGCGCCCCAGGATTTCGTCAACATTCCCAGGCACGGCACCATCCAGTACCACCCCTCGCTCCTGCCGAAGTACCGCGGCCCTTCGTCGATTTCCTGGCCGATCATCTGCGGCGAAAAGGAAACCGGCCTGACCATCTTCCGGCCCACCGACGGGCTCGACGAAGGCGCGATCATCCTGCAGAAGACCACCCCGATCGGCCCTGACGACACCCTTGGCTCGGTGTATTTCGACCGGCTCTTTCCGATGGGCGTGGCCGCCATGCTCGAGGCGGCCGACCTGGTGGTGGCCGGCAAGCACACCGAGACCATCCAGGACGAATCGCAGGCCAGCTACGAAGGCTGGTGCCGCGACGCCGAGTCGAGGATCAACTGGGCCAATCATTCAAGCATCGTCTACAACCTGATTCGCGGGTGCAGCCCCGCGCCGGGTGCCTGGACCACCCTCAACGGCACCAAGTTGTGGATCTACGAGGCGCGCCTGGAGCGGGTCGTGACCTTCGGTGCGGTCAAGGGCAAGATCGGCGAAGTGGTCGCGTCAGGGGACGGCGAACTGGTCGTCAGCTCGCAAAGCGGCCGCATCCATGTCCTCAAGGCCAAGCTCGGCGACGGCAAGAAGGTCTCCGGCGACGCGCTGGGCATTGCGGCAGGCTCCATTCTCGGCACCTGATGCGCCTGTGGCGGTCTGCGGGCCGTCGCGCCGGGAAATTTCAGCCCTGCTGGACCTGGCGCTTCCAGAGTTCCCAGGGGCGCGCCACGACGCCGCGGTTGGTCGCCTCGGTCAGCCTCGCCTCCTCGTCGTCCAGATAGGTGACGTCACCTCCCAGCGTGATCGCGCGCTGCTGCAGGTCGGCGTTCTTTTCCGTGTATATGGCGCGGTAGACCGCCACCGGAATCGAGGGTCCGCAGGCGACGAAGCCGTGGCCGCGCATCAGGACCACCCCCTTCTGGCCCAGTTCGGCGGCGAGCGCGGCGCCGTGGTCGCGGTTGCGCACCAGCATGTCGGTGCAGCCGAACCTGTGGCGCATGTCGAAAACGTGCGTCTCGCCGGTCAGGAATCCGCTCATGTGATAGATGGGCTTGAGGCGCGCCGAAGAGGCGGCGAACGGGATCACCGAGGGCGAGTGGCTGTGCACGATCGCCTGCACGTCGGGCCGCACACGGTAGATCTCGCCGTGGATGAAGCGTTCCAGGTACGGGTTGCGCGCGTCGCCGTTCACCGGGTTGGAATCGAGATCGAAGACCATGATGTCGTCGGCGCTGACCAGTTCAGGGGCGCGCGAGCAGGACAGCAGGTATTTTCCGGGATCCTCCGGATGGCGGCTGCTGATGTGGCCGAATCCGTCGACCACCCCCTGGCGGGCGAGGATATGGTTGCCGACAACGACGTCGGCGATGGTCTGTGCAAGTGCGGCTGAGGTCATTGGAATTGCGTCGCAAGCTGACTAGATGGAACTGAGGCGGACATTGGCCATCGAGAGGCGTTCGACCAGGATGGAAAGGAAGGCGCGGTCGAAATGGTGGCGTGTCGCATCCGATGCCGATGCCAGGGCCGCGGTGGGAATCTTGATGATCTTTGCGTCCGACATGGTGCTGACATCGGCGCCGCGGCGCTTTTCCTCGGACAGGTAGGCCATCTCGCCGAAGCATTCGCCCACGTCGAGGATGTTGAGCAGCTTGTTGCGGCGCGTGACCTTGACCTGCCCCGAGGCGAGGATGCAGAAGGAATCGCCTTCATCCCCCTCGCGCAGGATGATGTTGCCGGGCGGCAGCGCCTCCCATTCGGAAAAGCGCGCGACTTCCCAGATTTCGACGTCGGAAAAATTCTTGAAGAACGCCAGGCCGCGCAGGGTGTTGAATTTCTCGCTGTCGGCAAACCGGGTATCTTCGTCCATGCCCTCGTTGCGGAAGGCCTCGGCCAGGTCGAGCGAGAACTCATCCCACTCCTTGTAGCGGTCGTCGAGATCCTTGGCCATGGCCTTGCGGACGATGTAGTCGACGCTGCGCGGAATGCCCTCGCGCAGGGCCGATACCGGTGAGGGTTCGGTATTGACGATCTGATAGATCATGGAAAAGTTGTTGCTCGCCTGAAACGGCAACTGGCCTGTCAGCAACTGGTACATCACCACGCCCAGGGAGTAGATGTCGGTCTGGTGGGTGAGCGGGTGCTCCTTGACCTGCTGCGGCGACATGTAGGCGGGCGAGCCGATGCCGGCCACCTGGGTTTCGTCGGCGCTTCCGGTGATGGCTGCGCCGAAGTCGGTGATCTTGACGTCGTAATCGCTGCCATCGACGACCATGATGTTGGCCGGCTTGATGTCGCGGTGGGTTACTCCCACCTTGTGCGCGAAATCGAGGGCGCGGGTGCACTTGAATATGATCTCCACCACCGTCTGCACCGGCAGCAGCGCGTTGGGGTCGCAGTATTTCTCCAGCGTGGTGCCCTGCACATACTCGACGACGATGTACTTTTCCTCTTCCTCGGTCACCGCGTCGTAGATGGTGGCGATGTGCGGATGGGTCAGCTTGCCCGCCAGCGAGGCTTCGGCGATGAAGAGCTTCTTGAAGAGATGGCCGCGCTCAGCGTCCTTGAGCGCTTCGGCATGCACCCGCTTGACGGCGACCTGGCGCTTGTTGAACGGATCCTCGCAAAGATAGACGGCGGATGTCGCACCTTCGCCGAGCTTGCGGATGACCTGATACTTGCCGATTTTTTCCATGTCGATGTCCGTCTGGCCTGGGGGTGTCCGATAAGTGTCTCGTCTGCAGCCTAAGCGATGCGATCGCGCGCGCGCGCGATCGCCTGCGCCACCTGCGCCGGGGCCGTGCCGCCGATGTGGTGGCGGCTGGCCGTCGAACCTTCGAGCGTCAGCACCGCGCCGATGTCGTCTTGTACCAGCGGCGCAAAACGGCGCAGTTCCTCCAGCGGCAGATCCGCCAGATCGGTGCCCTTGCCTTCCGCGTGGCGCACCGCCAGCGCCACGGCTTCGTGGGCATCGCGGAACGGCAGGCCCTTCTTGACCAGGTAGTCGGCCAGGTCGGTGGCGGTGGAAAAGCCTTCCAGCGCGGCCGCGCGCATACGTTCCGGCCGCACCTGGATTGAGCCGATCATGTCGGCGAAAATCGTCAGGGTGTCGCCGAGCGTGTCGATGGTATCGAACAGGGGTTCCTTATCTTCCTGATTGTCCTTGTTATAGGCCAGCGGCTGGCCTTTCATGAGCGTCATCAGGCCCACCAGGTGGCCCAGCACGCGCCCGGTCTTGCCACGCGCGAGTTCGGGTACGTCCGGGTTTTTTTTCTGCGGCATGATGGAAGACCCGGTGCAGAAACGGTCGGCCAGGGTAATGAAGCCGAAACGCGGGCTCATCCAGAGGATCAGCTCCTCCGACAGCCGCGAAATGTGCACCATGGCGAGCGAACATGCGCTGGTGAACTCGATGGCGAAGTCACGGTCGGATACGGCGTCCAGGGAGTTCTCGCATACGCCGTCGAAGCCGAGCTCGCGCGCCACCGATTCGCGGTCGATCGGGTAGCTGGTGCCTGCCAGCGCGGCACTGCCGAGAGGCAGGCGGTTCATGCGCGTGCGGCAGTCCACCAGGCGGCCGTGGTCGCGGTCGAACATTTCCACATAGGCGAGCATGTGGTGGCCGAACGTGACCGGCTGGGCCACCTGCAGATGGGTAAATCCGGGCATGATGGTCGCGGCGTTGCGCTCGGCGACTTCCAGCAGCGAGCGCTGGACGGCGCGCACCAGGCCGCACAGCCGGTCGATCTCGCCGCGCAGATACAGGCGGATGTCGGTAGCTACCTGATCGTTGCGCGAACGCCCGGTGTGCAGACGCTTGCCGGCGTCGCCCACCAGCGCGGTGAGGCGTTTTTCGATGTTGAGATGCACGTCTTCGTCGTCAACCGACCAGCCGAAGTCGCCGCGCTCGATTTCGCTGCGGACCTGCGCCATGCCGGACTCGATGGCCGCGAGATCGGCGGCGCCGATGATGCCCTGGCGTGCCAGCATGCGCGCGTGGGCGAGCGACCCGGTAATGTCGGCAAAGGCCAGGCGTTTGTCGAAGTCCACCGAGGCGGTATAGCGCTTGACCAGTTCATCGACTGCTTCGCTGAAGCGGCCTGACCAGGCTTTGTTTTTGGGCGGGGTATCTGCCATACTTGGACGATTCTGCCGAAATCGGCGTAACCATATGTTTTTATAAGAAAAGTTGCGAATTATACCGCGCCACGATGAAGTTGCACTGCCGGATTTCTGCAATCTCGGCGTGATGCTTCGAGTCATCCTTCTGGTCAACGGCATGCTGGCGGCCGCTGTCCTCGTGCAAAGCCGCGCCGCGAGTCTGAACGGGCTGCTGCAGGCCTTCCTTGCCGCCGCGGCGATAGTCGAGCCGGTGCTCATCGCCAGCCTGGCGTTGCTGTGCCCGCTGCGTCGTACCCTGCGGCCGCTGGGCTACGCCGCAGGCGTCGTGGCCATCGCGCTGCTCGAGCTATGCCTCGTGACCGGCATGCGCTGGGTGCTGCCGGGCGAAACCCGCGCGGGGCTTGACGCGCTGCTGCGGGACTATTTGGCGGCGGCCGCCGTCACCGGCGTGGTGCTCTACTATTTCAACCTGCGCGAGCGCGCCTTTTCGCCTGCCCTGGCCGAGGCGCGCCTGGCGGCCTTGCAGGCGCGCATTCGTCCGCATTTCCTGTTCCACAGCCTGACGGCGGTGTTGAGCCTGATCCGCAGCGAACCGCGCCGCGCCGAAGCGGCCCTGGAGGACCTGGCGGACCTGTTTCGCGTGCTGCTTCGCGAGCAGCGCCAATTGGTGCCTCTGGAGGACGAAATCGAGATCTGCCGGCGTTATCTGGATATCGAGGCCCTGCGGCTGGGCGACAGGCTCAAGATTGTGTGGAACATCGACGCGGCCGCGACCGACACCGCGATGCCGCCCCTGATCCTGCAACCGCTGGTCGAAAACGCCGTGCATCACGGCATCGAGCCGGCCGCCGCGTCCGGCGAGGTGGCCATTCGCATCGCGCGCAACGGCGGCGAGGTGGAGATCGAGATCGTCAACCCCAAGATAGACGATCCCGAGCCGGACCCGCATGCGGCACGGGCGGCCGGGTCCGCGCGCCCGCGCAACCACATGGCGCTGGATAACGTGCGCGAGCGGCTGGCGCTGCACTTCGACGTCGAGGCGCGCCTGGAGACCGTCGCGTCCGGCGGGCAGTATCGGGTGACGATCGTCGTGCCATACCGCCGCTACGTCGAACGCGCCACAGGAGAGGGCCGATAGATGCTCCACATCATGATCGTCGATGACGAGGCGCCGGCGCGCCGGCGCATGCGCGATCTGCTCGCCGACCTGGTCGGCGAGGTACCGCATGTGGTGGTGGGTGAGGCCGGCAACGGGGTCGACGCGTTGGCCCGGGTCGCGGATCTGCGGGCCAATCTGGTCGTGGCCGACATGCAGATGCCGCGCATGGGCGGCATCGAACTGGCCCAGCACCTGGCCCGCCTGGACATGCCGCCGGCGGTGATTTTTGTCACTGCGCATGACGAATACGCGGTCAAGGCCTTTGAGGTCAATGCGCTCGACTACCTGATGAAGCCGGTGCGGGTTGCGCGCCTGTCGGTCGCGCTGCAAAAGGCGGCAGGCTTGTTGCGGCCGCCGCCGGCAGATGCGCTGGCGAGAATCAACCCGGACGCGCGGCGCTATCTCTCGATCAGCGAGCGGGGCCGGCTCACGCTGGTGCCGGTGGCCGAAGTGATCTACCTGCGCGCCGAACTCAAGTACATCACGGTGCGCACCGAAGCGCGCGAATACCTGCTCGAGGAATCCCTTACCCGGCTCGAGGAGGAGTTCGCGGCGCTGTTCATCAGGGTGCACCGCAGCGCCCTGGTCGCGCGCGACCGCATCGCCGGTTTCGAGAAGGCGTCGATCGAGCACGATGATGAAGCCGAGGGCGGGACACAATGGCAGGTGGTGCTGCGCGGCGTCGCCGAGCGCTTGCCTGTCAGCCGCCGCCAATGGCCCACGGTCAAGGAACTGGCGCGCCACGCCTAGCGCGACCGCTGCCGCCGCGGCTGCTAAAATCCAAGGTTTCGCGTTTGTCGAAATCATTGAAGCTTTAGCGTGTCAAACCAGCGCCTGCTCGACCTGTATCGCCTGATGGCGCGCATCCGCGCCTTTGAAAATGCCGCCGAAATCGCCAGCCAGGGCGGCGTCGCCGCCTGGGGGCTGGCCACTTCCGGCAAGCCCGCCCTGGTACGCGGGCCGCTGCACCTGTCCACCGGGCAGGAAGCGGTGGCCGCCGGGGTGTGCCTGAACCTCGTGCGCGAGGACATGCTGACCTCCACCCATCGCGGGCATGGCCATACCCTGGCCAAGGGCGCCGACAGCACGAGAATGATGTGCGAGCTTTTCGGGCGCGCGACCGGCTACAACAAGGGCAAGGGCGGGTCCATGCATATCGCCGACTTTTCGGTGGGCATGCTGGGTGCCAATGGCGTGGTCGCCGCCGGCATGCCGATCGCCACCGGCGCCGCACACGCCCTGAAGATCCGCAAGCTGCCGCATGTGGTGGCCTGCTTTTTCGGCGACGGTGCGGCCAATCGTGGGCCTTTCCTCGAAAGCCTCAACTGGGCCAAGGTGTATGGCTTGCCTGTGCTGTTCGTCTGCGAGGACAACCGCATTTCCGCCACCACGCCCACCGGACCGATGACCGCGGGCGAGGGCGTGTCGGCGCGCGCCGCGGCACTCGGCATCGATTCGCTCAAGATCGACGGCAACGACGCCGAGGCCGTGGATGCGGCCGCACAGCGCCTTGTCGGGGAGGTGCGCGCCGCCGGCGGGCCGCGCTTCCTGCACGCCGTCACCTATCGATTCAAGGGACATGTCTCGGTCGATCCCGGCAGCTACCGCGACCCGCGGGAAGTCGAGGCCGCATTGGCCTTCGATCCGCTCACGCTAGCCCGACGCAAGCTGCTGGAGCGCGGTGAGACTGCCGCCGTCATCGATGCGATCGATGCGGCCGCCAGGGCGGAGATCGACCACGCGCTGGCGGTGGCGGAGGCGGCGCCCTGGCCGGACGCCGCGACGGCCTTCGAGGACATCACGAACACCGGCGCAGGTGTCTGGAAATGAGCGTGCCGCAGAAAATGACCTATGCCCAGGCAGCCTGCCTGGCGCTTGCACAGGCCATGCGCGCCGATCCCGCCATCGTGGCCCTGGGTGAAGACCTCGGCCGCGGTGGCGTCTTCGGCCAGTATCGCGGCCTGCCGCAGGAATTCGGTCCCGAGCGCATCATCGACACGCCGATTTCCGAAGCCAACATCATGGGCGCCGCGGTCGGCATGGCGCTGGCCGGCCTGAAGCCGGTGGTGGAAATGCGCGTCATCGATTTCGCGCTGTGCGCCATGGACGAGATCGTCAACCAGGCCGCCAAGAACCGCTACATGTTCGGCGGGCAGGGCCGCGTACCGCTGATCGCGCGCATGCCCATCGGCATCTGGTCCGCCTCGGCGGCGCAGCACTCGCAATCGCTGGAGGCCTGGTTCGCGCACATGCCCGGCCTCACCGTGGTGACCCCGGCCCTGCCGCAGGACAACTACGGCCTCCTGAGAAGCGCTTTGGCCTGCGGTGATCCGGTGGTGTACATGGAGCACAAGGAGTTGTGGGGCGTCGAGGGCGACGTGCAGTCCGGCGTCGATGTGCCTCTGGGCAAGGCCAACATGCTGCGCGAAGGGACCGACCTCACCATCGTGACATGGTCGCGCGGCGTCGCGGCCGCGCTCGACGCGGCGGCGACACTGGCGCAAGAGGGCGTGTCCGCCGCGGTGATCGACCTGCGCACGCTGTGGCCCGGGGACAAGGAGGCGGGGTTCGCCTCGGCGTCCGGGACCGGGCGCCTGCTGGTGGTCCACGAGGCGGTGCAGGTAGCGGGCTTCGGCGCGGAGATTGCCGCCTCGGCCGCCGAGAACGTCGGTTGCAGGGTCAGGCGCCTCGGCGCGCCGCGCATTCCCGTGGGCTACGCGCAGGTGCTCGAAGACGAAGCGCGCCTGACCGCCGCGAAAATCGCCGCCGCGGCGCGCGGCAT
>CANGUJ010000059.1 GCA_947456845.1 Burkholderiales bacterium
CACGAACGCGCCGTGGTCGGTGTCGAACTCGCACACCACGCGCTCGTTGCGTGCGAACAGGCCCGGCACGCCGCGCGCGGTGGTGGGGTTTACCGAGAACAGGTCGCCGGGCACATGGATCATGCGCCGCAGTTCGCCGCGGCAGGGCATGTGGATGCGGTGGTAGTCGCGCGGGCTCAGGTACAGGGTGGCGAAACCGCCGCCCGAAAAACGCCCCGCCAGCGCCGCGTCGCCGCCGACCAGCGCGCGGGCGGTGTAGGTGTGGCCCTTGGCCTGCAACAGCCGGTCGCCGTCGAGGGCGCCGAACTGGCTGATGGCGCCGTCCACCGGGCACAGCCAGGCCGCGTCGGCCAGCGGCCGGGCACCGGGCTTGAGCGCGCGGGTGAAGAATGCGTTGAAAGTGGGGTAGCTCGCGATGTCCGGGTCGGCCGCCTCGGCCATGTTCACGCCGTAGCGCGCGACGAAGCGGCGGATGGCGCCTGCGGTCAGGCGGCCGCCATGGCAGCCGGCCAGCGTGCCCATCAGGCGCGTCAGCGCCAGCTTGGGAAGAAGGTACTGCGGCAGCACGGCCAGGCGGTCGGACAAGGCGCAACCCTGCGAATCGGTTCGGAACGCGGATTCTACCGGCGGCCCCGTGTCGCCCGTGTGCCTGCCATCAGGCCGCGCCCGGCGCCGGGTTGCCACGCGGTGGCGGAGGCGATGACGCGCCCGGCCGGGTAGCGCTATCATCCGCGCCTGCGGCCTGACAAGACCGCGATGCGCAATCCCGCCCCGCCCCCCTGCTCCGGCCGGCCTGCCCCGCCAGGCCCGGCGCGAAGGCGTTTCCCCCTCTGGAAGCCCGTGTTCAAGAATCTCACCCTGTATCGCATCGGCGCCGACTGGCGCCCGCCCATCGCCAAGATCGAGGAAGCCTTGCAACGTGCGCGCTTCCTCGAATGCCGCCCCACCCAGGACATGTCCGTCGGCTGGACCGAACCACGTGGCGAGAAGCATGGCGCGCTCGTCGAGGCGGTCGCCGGACAGTGGCTGCTCAGGTTCGCCATCGAGACCCGCCTGCTGCCCGCCTCGGTGATCCGCCGCGAGGTCAACGAGAAGCTGGCAGAGATCGAAGCCACCACAGGGCGCAAGCCCGGACGCCTGTCGGCCAAGGAAATCCGCGAGCAGGTGGTGGCGGAACTGCTGCCGCGCGCCTTCACCAAACAGGCCGCCGTGAATGTCTGGATCGATCCGAAGGCACGCCTGCTCGCGATCGACACCACCGCCAAGGCCAAGTTGGACGAAGTGCTGACCGGCCTGATTCGCTCCCTCGACGGCCTCGCCGTCACCCTGGTGCAGACCAGATCGTCGCCCGGCACCGCCATGGCGCAGTGGCTCGCCGAGCGGGAGGCGCCCGGCCATTTCGACCTGGACCGCGAATGCGAACTCAAGTCCACCGACGACAACCAATCCGCGGTGCGCTACTCGCGCCATGCGCTCGACATCGCGGAGATCCGCAAACATGTGGAGGCCGGCAAGATGCCCACCCGCCTGGGCATGCTGTGGACGGACAAGCTTTCCTTCGTGCTGACCGACACCATGCAGGTCAAGAAGATCCGCTTCCTGGACGGGGTGCTCAAGGAACCGCAGGGCGAGGATGACGACCGTTTCGACGCGGATGCCGCCATCGTCACCGGCACGCTGGCGCGGCTGGTGCCGGAACTGATCGAAGCCCTGGGCGGCGAGGCGAAATCCGCCCAAGGCTGAAGGCCGCGCGTCCTGTGGCGGGGCGGGACGTCCCGCCCCCTTAAAGGACGCCGGACGTCCCGCCGTCGAGGTTGATACTGGTCCCGGTCACATAGCTGGCGGCATCCGATGCCAGGAACGCGACCACGTTGGCGACCTCTTCGGCGCGGCCGACGCGGCCGAGCGGGATGTCCCTGCCCATGGTCTCGTAGAGTTCCTCCAGGTCCTGGCCCGAGGCGGCGGCGCGGCGCTCGTGCTGGCCGGCACGGATCAGCCCGATGCAGATGGTGTTGACCAGGATGCCCTCGGGCGCGAACTCCTTGGACAGGGCCTTGGTGAAGGCCAGCCCGGCCGCGCGCGTCACCGAGGTGGGCATGCTCCTGGCCTTGGGCTGCTTGGCGCCGATGTTGGTGATGTTGATGATGCGCCCCGCCCCTTGCTTGCGCATGTGCGGCAGCGCCAGGCGCACCAGCCGCGCCGCGCCGAAGAGCTTGAGGTCGAAATCGGCCTGCCAGGTTTCATCGGTGACGGACTCGAAATCGCCGCGCGAGGAGGTGCCGGCGTTGTTGACGAGGATGTCGAGGCGGCCGAAGCCGTCGATCGCCGTATCGACGATGCGCGCGGCATCCTCCACGCGGCCGACATCGGCGACGACCGTGGCCACCTTCCCGCCGGCCGAGCGGATGGCAGCGGCTGCGGCATCGAGTCGCTCCCTGCCGCGCGCGGCGATGACGACGGCCGCGCCTTCACGGGCAAGTAGTTGCGCCGTGGCCAGGCCGATGCCCTGGGTACCGCCGGTGACGATGGCGACCTTGCCGCCGAGGTTCAAGTCCATGCCGCTCTCCTTCGGTGTTCAATGGGCGCGGGTCGCATGCGGCGGGGCCGCCGGCGCACGCGCATCCCGCAGTCAGCCGACGCGCGGCCAGTCGCCCACATCGAAATCATCGCCCATCGCCACATGCACGAAGCCGCGCACGTCGCGCAGCGAGCGCGTGATGTGCCCCCGCCCGGTGGTGTCCTCGGCGAAGATCAGGTCACCGGGGCGCAGGATGTGGCGCTTCCCGGTGCTCGATTCCACCTCGAGCAAGCCCGAGGTGAGGAAAATCAGCTGGCGACGCGGCGCGTTGTGCAGGTCCTGCATGTGCCCCTCCGGGGTTTCGCGGCAGAACAGTGCATTGCAGCTGAAGGTGGCCGACATCGGACGCTCGCTGCCGGTGGTAGGCACCGCGCGGATTTCGATGTCCGATTCGCCGGACGGCAGGGTGAAGATTCTGTACATGCGCATGGCGTTTCTTGCGGTGTTTTCGGGAACGCCGATGCTACAGCAAGCCCTGGCGCCGGCCGGCCCCCCGCGCCGTGCGGCGGGTGCCGGCATGCGTCGCTTGCGCTGTGGCGGAATGTCCACCGGGCGCCGCCGCACGATCTGAAGGACAATGCAGCTTCAATCGGACCGTATCCGGCAGGGCAGGCCCGGCGAGCAGGACCGCTTGAGCGCATACAAAAACGACCTTCCGGAGACCGCAATGCATTCGCCTATTCGCCTCGCGGCCGCCGCCGCCATCCTGTTCGCCTGTGCCCAGGCTGCGCTGGCGCAGTCGTTTCCGGCGCGTCCGATCCGCCTGATCGTCCCCTACGGACCGGGCGCCTCCACCGACACCATGGGCCGCATGGTGGCGCAGAAGGTCAGCGAGGATCTCAGGCAGCCGGTCATCGTCGAGAACCGTGCCGGCGCCTCCGGGATGATCGGCGCGGACATGGCGATGAAGGCGCCGCCGGACGGCTACACCATCCTGCTGGGTACCGACGCCACCCATTCCGGCAACGCGCACCTGATGAAGGCGCCGCCCTTTCACCCGGTGAAAGACTCC
Source organism: Burkholderiales bacterium (assembly GCA_947456845.1). GTDB lineage: Bacteria > Pseudomonadota > Gammaproteobacteria > Burkholderiales > JAEUOS01 > JAEUOS01. The sequence continues at coordinate 3,591 of CANGUJ010000059.1, forward strand.
ACGCCTATCACCATGGCGGCCAAGAACATCCTGGTGCTGGCGGCCAGCCCCGCGTTTCCGCCCAGCAACATCGCCGAACTCCTGGATTATTCGAAGAAGAACCCGGGCAAGCTGTCCTACGGGAGCTCCGGCAGCGGCTCGCCGCACCATCTGGCCGGCGTGCTGCTCAACCAGATGGCCGGCAGCGACCTGGTGCATGTGGCCTACAAGGGCGGCGCGCCGGCCATCACCGATGTGCTCGGCGGCCAGCTGCCGCTGGTGTTCTCCAGCATGGTGGCGGTGACCGCGCAGATCAAGGCCGGCAAGCTCAAGGCGCTGGGCATCACCGAGAAGACCCGCGTGGCCGCCATGCCCGGCGTCCCGGCGATCGCCGAAACCGTGCCGGATTTCGAGATGCAGTCGTGGCTGGCCTTTTTCGGCCCGGCCGGCCTGCCGCCGGCGGTGCTGCAGACGCTCAACGCTTCCATCGTCAAGGCGCTGCGTGCGCCCGACGTGGCCGCCCGGCTCAACGAGGGCGGCCTGCTGGTCGTGGCCAACGCACCCGACCAGTTCGCCGCCCAGCTGAAGGCGGATTTCGAAAAGCGCGGCGAACTCATCCGCCGCAACAACATCACCGAGTAGGGCATTCATGGAACAGCAGCTAGGCCCGCTCGCCGGGCTGGTGGTCATCGAACTCGGCCACAGCGTCGCCGCGCCGTTTGCCGGGCAGATCCTGGGCGATCTCGGCGCGGAGGTCATCAAGATCGAAAAACCGGAGGGAGACGACGCGCGCAAATGGGGCCCGCCCTTCGTCGACGGCGCCTCCGCCTCGTTCCAGGCCCTGAACCGCAACAAGCGCTCGGCGGTGACCCGGCTGCGCGAGCCGGAAGCGCGCGCGGCGCTGGTGCGACTGATCGTCGAACGCGCCGACGTGGTGCTGCAGAACCTGCGCCCCGGCCAGGTGGAGGAACTCGGGCTCGACGCCGCCACCCTGCGCGCCCTGAAGCCCGCGCTGGTGTATTGCAACATGGGGGCCTTCGGCGCACGCGGTCCGCTGGCGCAACGCCCGGGCTACGACCCGCTGATGCAGGCCTTCGGCGGCGTCATGAGCGTGGTGGGCACCGAGGGCCAGCCCGCGGTGCGGGTGGGCCCCTCGATGATCGACATGGGCACCGGCATGTGGGCGGTGATCGGCATTCTCTCCGCGCTGATGCAGCGCAAGGACAGCGGCGTCGGCAGCGTGGTCGACGTCTCGCTCTACGAAACGGCCACCGCCTGGATGTCGCTGCATGCGGCGCAATACCTCGCCTCCGGAAGCATCCCGAAAAAGACCGGCTCGGGCCAGGTGGGCATCGTGCCTTACCGCGCCTATCGCACCGCCGATGGCGAGATGGTGGTGGCCGCCGGCAACGACCGCGCCTTTAAGGGCTTCTGCCGCGCCCTCGGCCGCCCGGAATGGGCGGAGGACGCGCGTTTTCGCACCAACCCCGACCGTGTCGGCCATGCCGAAATCCTGTACGGCATGATCGAGCCCGAGATGCTGCGCCATGGCAATGCCGAGTGGCAAAGGCGCATCGATGCCGAGGGCGTGCCGTGCGCGCCGGTGCAGAATGCCGGACAGATGCTGGAGCACGAGCAGACCCGCGCGCTGGGGCTCCTGCAGCAGGTGCCGGGCTCCAGCATCCCCATCATCGGCCTGCCGGTCTCCATCAACGGCCGGCGGCCAGAACCGCGCAGCGCCCCGCCGGCGCTGGGCGCCGACACCGCTGAAGTATTCGCCAACACCGCCAGGAAAGCCCCATGAGTTCCGCATTCAGCATCCCCGCTTATGAAACCCTCAAGATCGAGCAGCAGGGCGACCATGTGTTGCTGGTCACCCTGAACCGGCCCGAGGTGCTCAACGCCATCAACACCCGGATGGGCCATGACCTGCTCGACCTGTGGACGCGCCTGACGGTGGCGCCCGCCAACATCCGCTGCGTGGTGCTGACCGGCGCGGGCGACCGCGCGTTCTGCGCCGGCGGCGACCTCAAGCAGCGCAACGGCATGACCAACCAGGAATGGCAGGAGCAGCACGAACTGTTCGAGCGCGGCTTCATGGCCTTGATCGAGTGCGTGGTCCCGGTGATCGCGGCGGTCAACGGCGCGGCCTTCGGCGGCGGCTGCGAGACGGCGCTGGCCTGCGACTTTATCCTCACCTGCAAGGACGCCAGGTTCGCGCTGTCCGAGACCAGGCTGGGCATCATGCCCGGCGGGGCCGGCACCCAGACGCTGCCGCGCGCGGTGGGCGAACGCCGCGCCAAGCAGATGATCTACTCGGCCCAGCCGATCCCCGCGCAGCAGGCCTACGAGTGGGGCCTGGCCAACCATGTGTACGAGACGCGGCAGGAACTCCTGACCGGCGCCCTGGCGACCGCCGAGACCATCGCCGGCAACGGCCCCCTGTCGATCCGCCAGGCCAAGAAGTCCATCCACTACGGCCTGCAGACCGACATCCTCACCGGCTACCGCTTCGAGATCGAGGCCTACAACCGCCTGGTCACCACCGAAGACCGCCTCGAAGGCGTGGCCGCATTCAACGAGAAGCGCAAGCCCGCCTTCAAGGCGCGTTGATTCCAACCGACATGCACCGGCAACCATGAGCAACGACATCGACCTGCACAACGTGAGCGTCCCGCTCGGCGAGGACTTCCCCGAAATCCGCGACGGCGTGCGGCGCATCTGCGCCGACTACCCCGCCGCCTACTGGCGCGACCTCGACCGCCGCGAGGCCTACCCGAGCGAATTCGTGCAGGCCATGACCGAGGCCGGCTATCTGTCCTCGCTGATCCCGGAAGAGTATGGCGGCGCCGGCCTGTCCTTGCGCGCCGCCGGGGTGATCCTGCAGGAATGCCATTCCAGCGGCTGCTACGCCGCCGCCGCCCACGCCCAGATGTACACCATGGGCACGGTGCTGCGTCACGGTTCGCCGGAACAGAAGGCCAGGTACCTGCCGAAGATCGCCTCGGGCGAACTGCGCCTGCAGGCCTTCGGCGTGACCGAACCCACCACCGGCACCGACACCACCAAGCTCAAGACCCGCGCGGTGCGCCAGGGCGACCATTACGTGGTGCACGGACAGAAGGTGTGGACCTCGCGCGCCGAGTACTCCGACCTGATGCTGCTGCTGGTGCGCACCACCCCGGCCGATCAGGTGCAGAAAAAGACCGACGGCATCTCCGTGCTGCTGGTGGACATGCGCGAGGCGCGCGGCAACGGCATGGAAATCCGCAAGCTGGGCGCGATGGTCAACCACAACACCACCGAGATTTTCTTCGACGGCCTCAAGGTGCCGGCGGAAAACCTGATCGGCGCGGAAGGCAAGGGCTTCCGCTGCATCCTGGACGGCCTGAACGCGGAACGCATCCTGGTCTCGCATGAATCGATCGGCGACGCGCAATGGTTCATCCGCACCGCCACCGCCTACGCCAATGAACGCGTGGTGTTCGACCGCCCGATCGGCAAGAACCAGGGCATACAGTTCCCGATCGCGCGCGCCTACGCGGAACTGCAGGGCGCCGACATGATCGTGCGCAAGTCCGCCGCCCTGTTCGAGGCCGGCCTGCCCTGCGGCGAGGACGCCAACCTGGCCAAGCTGCTCTCGGCCGAGGCCGCCTGGAGCGCGGCCGAGGCCTGCATGCAAACCCACGGCGGCTTCGGCTACGCGCGCGAATACGACGTCGAGCGCCGCTGGCGCGAGGCGCGCATCCAGCGCACCGCACCGATTTCCACCAACCTGATCCTGGCCTACATCGGCGAGCATGTGCTGGGCATGCCGCGTTCGTACTAGCAGCATCACCGGAGGCAAGCATGAGCGGACTGACCGAACAACTGGCGGATTTCGTCGCCCATCCGGGGCGCCTGGCCCTGGACGACAAGGTGCTCGCCACGGTGCGCACCGGCTTTGTCGACACCGTCGGCGTGATGCTGGCGGGCCGCGACGAGCCGGTCACGCAGATCGTGCGCAGGTTCGTGCAGGCGCGCCACTCCACCCGGCAGGACGCGCGACTGTTGCTCGGGTCGCATCGCGCGGCCGCCCGCGACGCGGCGCTGGTCAACGGCACCGCCGGCCACGCACTCGACTATGACGACGTCGGCCTGATGGGCCATCCGAGTGCAGTACTGGTGCCTGCCCTGCTGGCCGAAGGCGAGCATGCGCACCTGAGCGGCGCGACCCTCATGCGTGCCTATGTGGTGGGCTATGAGGTGTGGGCCGAACTGTGCGGCCGGGACCAGGACCGCCTGCACCTGAAGGGCTGGCACCCGACGGCGGTGTTCGGCGTGGTGGCGGCTGCCGCGGCGGTTGCCGCCACACGCAAGCTCGACGCGGCGACTATCCGCAATGCGCTGGCCATTGCCGCCAGCATGGCGGGAGGCCTTACCGCCAACTTCGGGAGCATGACCAAACCTTTCCATGCCGGCCAGGCGGCCGCCAACGGCATCGACGCGGTCGACCTCGCGCAGGCCGGCATGTCGGCCGCGGGCGACGTCTTCGAACACGGCGCGGGCTACCTGACGGCGCTTTCCCCGACCGGGCGCGCCGACCGCGCTACGCCGGCTTCCGGTCTGGGCCGGGTCCTGCGCATCACCACCATGGGGCTGGCGGTCAAGAAGTACCCGATGTGCTTCGCCACCCACCGCACGCTCGACGCCATGCTCGACCTGATCCGGGACCATGACCTGAAACCCGGCCGCGTCACCCAGGTGCGCGCCACCATCGGCCGCGCCCAGGCTTCGATGTTGCGCAACCACGCCCCGGTAACCGGCCTGGAAGCCAAGTTCAGCCTGGAATTCGCGGTGGCGGCGGCACTGGTGTCGCGCAAGGTCGGCCTGGCCGAGCTTACTGACGCCTACGTGAACCGTCCGGAGGTGCGCTCGATATTCGGGCGCGTGCAGATCGCCACCACCGACACGGTATCGCCGGCCGAACCTACGCTCTCAGCCAGCGACCGGGTGGTGGTGGAAACCGCCGATGGGAAGATGTACGACAGCGGCGAGGTGGCAGGCACGCGCGGCGACGCCAATTCGCCGGTGTCACGCGAGGAAATGCGCGTCAAGTTTCTCGATTGCGTGGCGGGTGCGCCGGGCATCGACGGCGCGGCGCTGTTCGAGCAGTTGATGCGGCTCGATTCCATCGCCGATAGCGGCACCCTGGCGCGGGCATGAACGCCTTGCACCCCGTGCCCGGCCCGGCGCCGGCCAGCCTATTCGACAAGGTCTGGGCCATGCACGCCATCGGCGAACTGGGCCAAGGCGTGAGCCTGCTGCATGTGGACCGGCACCTGTTGCACGACCTCGAAGGCGGCCCGCGTCTTTCCGATCTGCGTACCAGCGGCCGCACGGTGGCACGCCCCGACCTCACGTTTGCCACACCCGACCACGCCATGTCGAGCGCGCCGGACCGCAACAGCGACACTTACGCGCCGGGCGGCCGCCTGGTGCGCTCGTTACGACGCGGCACGGCATGGGCCGGCATACGCCTGTTTGACCTCGGCTCGCCGGCACAGGGCATCGTGCATGTGGTCGGCCCCGAGCAAGGCCTGACCCTGCCCGGCAGCCTGATCGTCTGCCCGGACAGCCACACTTGCACCCACGGCGGCTTCGGCGCACTGGCCTTTGGCATTGGCGCCAGCGAAGTGGTGCATGTGCTGGCCACGCAAACCCTGCGCCAGCGCCGCCCGCGCACCATGCGTATCCGCTTCGAGGGCGCGCTCGGCGCCGGCGTCACCGCCAAGGACATGATCCTCTTTGCCATCGGCAAACTCGGCACGGCAGGCGCGCGCGGCCATGCGGTCGAATACGCCGGCAGCGCGGTGCGCGCCCTGGCGCCCGAGGCACGGCTGACACTGTGCAACCTGTCCATCGAGATGGGCGCCAAGATCGGCATGGTGGCGCCCGACGAGCGCATCTACGAGTACCTGGCCGGCAAGCCTTTCAGCCCGAAGGGCGCATTGTTCGACGCCGCCGTGGCGCACTGGCGCACCCTGCCCAGCGATGATGGCGCACGCTTCGATGTCGAACATGTGATCGATGCGGCCGCCATCGTGCCCCAGGTGACCTGGGGCACCAGCCCTGAAGATGTGCTGCCGGTCGATGGCCGCGTGCCCGACCCGGCCACACAGGCCGACCCCGCGCGACGTGCCGCCATGCAGCGCGCGCTCGACTACATGGGTCTTGAGCCCGGCCAATCCATTGCCGGCACGCCGGTGGATCGCGTGTTCATCGGCTCATGCACCAACAGCCGCATCTCCGACCTGCGTGCGGCCGCGCGCGTGGCTGCCGGACGCCGCGTCGCGCCCGGTGTGACCGCATGGGTGGTACCGGGTTCGGAGGAGACGCGCCGCCAGGCCGAGGCCGAGGGGCTGGACCGGATCTTCCTCGCCGCCGGCTTCGAGTGGCGCAAGCCGGGCTGCTCGATGTGCGTGGCCGCCAACGGCGAGACCGTCGCCCCCGGCCAGCGCTCCGTTTCCACCACCAACCGCAATTTCGTCGGCCGCCAGGGGCCCGGCGCGCGCACCCATCTGGTGAGCCCCGCCATGGCCGCTGCCGCCGCGGTGAGCGGCCGCATCGTGGATGTACGCACGCTATGAAACCCTTCACCACCGTCAGGGCCACGGCAGCGCCACTGATGCGCGCCAATATCGACACCGACCAGATCATCCGCATCGACCGCCTGGTGACGTTCACGCGAGGCGAGCTTGGACCTTACTGTCTCGAGGTGATGCGCTTGGTGCCCGGCGGCAGCCCCAACCCGGACTTTCCGCCCAACCAAACACGCTACCAGGGCGCCGAAATCCTGGTCGCGGGCGAGAACTTCGCCTGCGGCAGCTCGCGCGAACACGCGGTGTGGGCACTGGTGGACTGGGGCATACGCGCGGTGATCGCGCCCAGCTTCGGCGACATCTTCTACGCCAATAGCTTCCAGAACGGCCTCCTTCCGGTGCGCCTGCCAATCGCCGAAGTCGATGCCATCGCGGACGAACTGGCTACCTGCGAATCACCACACATCAAGATCGACCTGCAGTCATGCACCGTCACCACCCCGGCCGGTCGCGTTGTCGCCTTCACCATCGAACCGGAGCGGCGCGAAGCCCTGCTGGCGGGGCTCGATGAAATCGGTGTCACACTTCGCGATCGCGCGCTGATCGAGGACTTCCGCCGCCGGGACGAACAGTCGCGACCGTGGATCTACCGACAGACCGACAAGCCAGTCAAGAAGAAACTGCTGATCCTGGCCGGCGACGGCATAGGCCCGGAAATCCTTGCGCAAACCCGCCGCGTGGTGGAATGGTTCGCCGCGCATCGCGACCTGCCGGTGGACTTGCATGAAGAACTGTTCGGCGTGGCTGCCTGGAAGGCGCATGGCAGCCTGATACGCGAGGCCGCCTGGAAAAAGGTGACCGACAGCGATGCCATCCTGTTCGGCGCCATCGGCTCGCCTGACTACGACGCCATTCCGCCGGCGGAACGCAAGGTCGACCAGCTCCTGCGCATGCGCCGCGAGCTCGACCTGTTCATCAACCTGCGGCCGGTGCGCACCCTGAAAGCACTCGAAGACGCCTCCACCCTGCGCCCCGAGGTGCTGGCCGGCACCGACCTGGTGCTGGTGCGCGAACTGGCCGGCGGCATGTATTTCGGCACGCCGCGCGGCATCGAAACCCTTGCCGATGGCAGCCGGCGCGTGGTCAACACCATGGCCTATACCGAGCGCGAGATCACCCGCATCGCGCGCGCCGCCTTCGAACTGGCGCGCACACGCTCCGGCCGCCTATGCTCGGTAGACAAGGCCAACGTGCTGGAGAACGGCCAGTTGTGGCGCGAGACCGTGATTGCCCTGCACAAGGCAGAGTTCACCGACATCGAGTTGTCCCACATGTATGTAGACAACTGCGCCATGCAACTGGTGAAGAACCCGCGCCAGTTCGACGTGCTGGTCACCGAAAACCTGTTCGGCGACATCCTGTCGGATTGCGCCGCGATGGTGGCGGGATCCATCGGCATGCTGCCGTCGGCATCGCTCAGCGCACCGGCACAAAGCGGCCGCAAGGCCCTCTACGAACCCATCCACGGCAGCGCGCCTGACATCGCCGGCCAAGGCGTGGCCAATCCGCTCGGCTCCATCCTCAGCTTCGCCATGTGCCTCACCCATACCTTCGGCCTGCCGCAGGAAGCGCGGCTCCTGGAGGCGGCGGTGGAGCGTGTGGTGGCGGCAGGCATCCGCACGCGCGACATCGCCGCCCACGGCGCCCCGGCGGTGTCGACGGCACAGATGGGCGATGCGGTTCTGCGGGAACTGCGAGCCGCCGCCCGCTAGGATGGGCGCCCTGTTAGGTGGCGTTGCCGGTTCGGTAGCGCCGGCCCCCTCGCATCACCTCGAAGCCCCCCCCGCTGCCTCGCAGTCCCCTCGCAGTCCCACTCCACCCCCTCAAGAGCAGTCCATGTCCGTGTCGTCAGACAAACCCTCCGGCAAACGCATCCTCTACCTGGACGATGACGAGAATTTCGCCTTGTTGGTGAAAATCATCTGCGAGCGCAAGGGGCATCAGGTCACGACTTTTCTGGATGCGACCAGCGCCCTCGCAGCCATCGACCGGACGCCCGGGGCCTGGGACCTGGTGATCACGGACCATCGCATGCCGGGGCAGGACGGCATGGATGTGGCGCGCGCGCTGCGCGACAAGCATCCGCACCTGCCCTGCGTGATGGTGTCGAGCCTGATCAACGACGACCTTGCCCGCGCCGCCAGGGAAGCGGGCGTACGCCGCCTGCTGCACAAGCCCTACAAGCCGGAGCACCTGATCGTGCTCATCGAGGTCGCCGCGAAGTAGCGGCGACCGCGCCTTCGGTCAGGGGCGCCGGATGCCGGCGAGTTCCTCGACCACGGCGCACACGGCGGCGGTATCCTGGTCGGCCCGGCCGTTGTTGAGAGCCGCGTAGTACAACTGCGTGGCGGCGTTGAACAGCGGCGTCGGGCAGCGCAGGCTGGCCGCGAACTCGCCGATGATGTCCAGGTCCTTCATGTACATGCCGATGCGCGCGGTGGGGTTGTCGTAATCCTGCGCCAGCATCAGCGGTCCGCGGATCTGGAACATGCGCGAGGAACCGGCCGAATCCTTGAGGACCTCGTACACCGTCGCCAGGTCCATGCCGGCGCGGCCGGCCAGGGCGAAGGTCTCGGCCGCCGCGACGTTGTGGATGTTGACCAGCGTATTGGCCAGATATTTCATCTTGCTGCCGTTGCCGAAATCGCCGAGGTAATGCTGCTGGCGCGCCATGCCTGGGAAAATCCCCGCGACGGCGTCCCAGGCGGCACGGTCCCCGCTGCCGAAAACCACCAGGTCCTTCTTGGCCGCCTGCGCGCCGGTGCCGCTGACCGGGCAGTCCAGCATGATCTTGCCGGCTTCGGCCAAGGCCTTGCGCGCAGCCTCCTTGACGCCGAGGCGCATGGTGCTCATTTCCACCACCACGGGGTTGGCGCGGGTGCTGGTGAGACCGCGCTCGCCTCCGATGGCCTGCTGCAGGGCCGCTTCGGTAGGCAGCGACGTGATGACCACACGTGCGCGTTCCCCCACCTCCGCCGGGCTCGCGGCGATGCTGCCGCCGAGGGCCTCGACGCGCGCCAGCGCGTCGGCCGAGATGTCATAGACGACCAGGGGGTGCCCGGCGGCACGCAGGTTGGCCGCAAACGCGCTGCCCATGATGCCGACGCCGACGATACCTATAGTTTCCATGTCTTATGCCTTGGTGGGTGCGGACGGCTTGCGGCCGCGCGCGGCCGGCGGCGTATAGCCCGCCAG
>CANGUJ010000060.1 GCA_947456845.1 Burkholderiales bacterium
GCCTAGGGGCTCGGGAGCGCAGGCAGAGGTGCGGAGGCTTGGCGGCGCTTGCCGGGTCAGCGGCTCGACACCCGCATGCCCGCGGCCGGTTTTTCCAGCCGGCGCACGGCGGCGCGCACGAAACCGTCATCGAGCAGCGCCTCGAGGCCCGGCTGCCGGGTCGCAGCATCGGCCTTGAGCACCTGAAGAAGCGCTGGCCCCGGACGGGCTACATGGAAATCACGCTCGCTCCATGGCGCCGGCGCGGCCCCGGAGGCCACCCCAGGCGCTGCGTCCAAGAGGCGGGCCGCAGCCTCGGGATTGGCCAGCAACCACCGCCGCGCCCTTTCGAGAAGATCAACCACTTCCTGTACCCGCGTAGGCTCGGACGAGAGCAAGCGCTCGCTTGCATAGAGCACCTGAAATTCGTCAGCGGCGCGTGACAGCACGAAAACGATCTTTCCGGATTGGCCGGCGCGCTCTCGGTGCAGGACCTCGCGCGCCGGCAGCACGGCCAATTCCGCGGCGCCGCCGGCGGCGATCCGGCGCACATCCTCGGCCACGGGGGATTGGGCCGCCCAGCCGAGCTCAAGGATGACCGCGGCATGGGGCGCGCGCCAATCGGCCGGCGCCTGTTGCGCACCCGCCCACGCGGGCTTGGCCAGGACAAGGAACGCAATCAAGCAGGCAGGAAAACGGCGCATGAAGGGGATACGAACCATACGGTGATGCAGTGATCCTATCCCGCTTCAAATAACCAGCAAACGAATTTGTCCTTGCTTGTTAATACCAAAAAAGAATAAAAAACCAAACAAAAAAGGCGGCCGGTCGGCCGCCTTGTCCTGGTCCGGATGACCGGTCAGTCGGCGTATTGTCCAGCCTTCTTGATGATCGGCGTCCACTTGTCGATTTCCGCCTTCAGGAACGTGCGCAGCCCTTCCGGCGTCTGCTTGGCGGGCGGCACGACGATGGCCCCGAGCTTGTCCATGGCGTCCCGGAAGGCGGGATCCTTGAGCGCCGCCTGCAGGGCGGCGTTGAGCTTGTCGGTCGCTGCCTTGGGTGTGCCCTTGGGGGCATACATGCCGTGCCACACGGCAAGATCGAAGCCCTTCAGGCCCTGGCTGTCGAGCGTGGCCAGGTTGGGCAGCGACGACACCTTCTCCCTAGTGGTGACCCCGTAGGCCTTGATACGGCCGGTGTTGATCAGGGAGGTGGTCTGGGTGGTCTGGTCGCACAGCAGCTGCACCTGCCCGCCCTGCAGATCGGTCATGGCCGGCGCGGTGCCCTTGTAGGGAATGGTTTGCAAGTCGATTTCCACGGTGCTCATGAACAGCAGGCCGCACAGGTGCGACGCCGCGCCGAGGCCGGCATTGGCGTAGTTGACCTTGTCCTTGTTGGCCTTGAGGTAGGGAATCAGCTCGGCGAAGCTGTTGGGCGGGAAATCCTTGTTCGCCACCAGGGTCATGGGCACATCGACGACCTGGCCGATGTACTCGAAGTCGGTCATCGGGTTGAAGCGCAGCGTGCGGTACAGGGCCGGCGCGGTGGACATGCCGATGTGGTGGATCAGCACGTTGTAACCGTCGGCGGGCGCCTTGGCGACGAACTCGACCGCCAGCGTGCCGCCCGCGCCGGGCTTGTTCTCGACTAGCACCGTGCCGCCGATCGACTTGGCCATCGCCTGGGCCAGCTGGCGCGTGACGATGTCGGTGGGGCCGCCGGCGGCGAACGGCACGATCAGGGTCACCGGCTTGGCGGGGTAGCTCTGCGCGCCGGACTGCGCGGCAGCGAACGCGAGCGCCGCGGCGGCGAGAATACGCAGAATGGATTGCATGGGAATCTCCTGGCCTGGTAAGTTGGAGCGGCGGATTCTACTTGCCGCCATATCGCGCCGTCAGCCGTGGAAACCCGCAGGTTGGGCCTGTCGACCCCCCGCCCGGCGGCGGTCGCGGGCGGTCCGTCGCCATCGGTTACGCAGCGTCAGGCGAGCGCCTCGACGATCGCGCGACCAAGGTCGTCGGTGCCGGCCGTGCCGCCGATGTCGGGTGTCTTGGGCGCGCCGGAGGCCGGGTCGAGCACCTTCTCGATGGCCTTGACGATGGCCGCGCCTGCTTGCGGATGCCCGAGATGCTCCAGCATCATGGCACCGGACCAGATCTGGCCGATCGGATTGGCGATCTTCCTGCCATAGATGTCGGGCGCCGAGCCGTGCACCGGTTCGAACAGCGAGGGAAACTTGCCTTCCGGATTGAGGTTGGCCGACGGCGCGATGCCGATGGTGCCGGCGGTGGCCGGCCCGAGGTCGGAGAGGATGTCGCCGAACAGGTTGGAGGCCACGATCACGTCGAAGCGCTGCGGGTTCAACACCATCTGGATGGTCAGCCCGTCAATGTGGTACTGGCTGGTCTTGACCTCGGGGTAGTTCCTGCCCACCGCGGCGAAACGCTCGTCCCAGTAGGGCATGGTGATCGAGATGCCGTTGGATTTGGTGGCCGAGGTGACCAGCCGGCGCGGGCGCTTCATCGCCAGTTCGAAGGCGAACTTCATGATGCGGTCGCAGCCCTTCCTGGTGAAGGTGGAGGTCTGCTGCGCCATCTCGCGCTCGGTGCCGACGAACAGGCGCCCGCCCACGGACGAGTACTCGCCTTCGGTGTTCTCGCGCACCACGTAGTAGTCGATGTCGCCGGGCTTGCGGCCCGCCAGCGGGCAGGGGATGCCGGGCATCAGGCGCACCGGGCGCAGGTTCACGTACTGGTCGAACTCGCGGCGGAAGTGGATCAGAGAATCCCACAGAGACACGTGGTCGGGCACGATCGACGGCATGCCGGTGGCGCCGAAGAAGATGCAGGTATGGCTGCCGATCTGGTCTTTCCAGTTGGGTGGCATCCAGTAGTTGTGCTTGGCGTAGTTGTCGCATGACCAGTCGAAATGGTCGAAATGCAGGTCGAGGTTGTACTTGCGCGCGGCGGCGTCGAGCACGGCCAGGGCCGGAGGCATGACCTCCTTGCCGATACCGTCGCCGGGAATGACAGCAATGCGATGTTTGCTCATGGATGGATTGCCTTGCTTGAAGTCGGGTCACGCCATCGGCGCCCCGCAACACGCGGGGACCGCATTCTACTTTGCGGCCGGCGACGAGGCCAGCAGATGGCGCGCAGCCAGCAAGTCGAGGGCCGCGAAACCCACCGACTTGAGAACGGTAATCTCGCCATCGCTCACGCGCCAGGGCTTGTCACTGGCGACCATCTCGGCGAATTCGGCTCGGATCGCCCGCGGCGTGATCAGGCCCGCGGCGATCGCCTGGGTGACTTCGCCCCCTTTTTCAAGCACCCCGGCGCGGGTATCCGCGAACAGGCTTGCGTGCGGGAGGAGCGCCGGCGAGGCCTCCGCCATGGCGGTGGTGAATGCACCGAACAACCCCACATGGGTGCCGGGGCTCACCCAGGCCGGCTCGATGAACGGCACGGTGGCCGTTGTGGCTGCGACGATCACGTCGGCCTCGCGCACCGCGCGTTCGAGGCTTTGTTCCACGCGGGCGGCGATGCCGCGTCCGGCCAGCACTTGCGCCACCCGCTGCGCCGCCTCCGCGCGCCGGCCCCACAGGGTGATGCGCTCGAGATCGAGCGCACTGGCATGCGCCTCGGCCATCTCAGGCGCCAGCGCGCCGCTGCCCAGCACGGCCAGGCGCAGGCGGCCTTTTCGCGCCAGCAGGCGCGCGCCCAGGGCGGCGGCGGCGGCGGTGCGGCGCAGGGTCAACTCGGTGCCGTCGATCACCGCCACCGGCATGCCGTCGAGGGCGGAGAAGACGTTGTAGAGGGCTGTCACGGTGGGCTTGCCGGCCGCCGCATTGGCCGGCCATACCGAGACCATCTTCACCCCGATCAGCCCCCCGGTCTGCCACGCCGGCATGATCAGGAAGGCGCTGCCATCGCCCGGCGGATCCAGGTGCATGCGGGCGGGGGACGCGATCGGCTCGCGCAGGCCGCAGGCGAGCGCATCGACCAGACCATCGTAGGGACAAAGGCGCGCCACGGCGGCGGCATCGAAGGTTTGCAGCATGGCGGCAGTCGGCAGGAAAAAGCGGGCAGGCGCCAATGTACGTCAGTTCACGCGGCTTCCCCCGTCGCACATACAATCCCGACCATGGCAGAACATTTCGACGTCGTGATCGTGGGCGGTGCCGCCATCGGCAGCGCGGCCGCCTATTTCCTTGCGGCCCATGCGGATTTCGGCGGCTCCATTCTGGTGCTGGAGCAGGACCTCTCATACCAGAAGTGCGCCACCACGCTGTCGGCGGCGTCGATCCGGCACCAGTTTTCCACGCCCGGCAACATCCGCATGTCGCAGTTCGGCACCGAATTCATTCGCTCGATCGGCACCACCCTGGCCGTCGAGGGTGAAGCGCCGGACGTCGGCTTCATCGAGGGCGGATACCTGTTTCTCGCCACCGCGGCAGGCGCGGATGTGCTCAAGGCCAACCACGGCGTGCAAACCGCGCTGGGTGCGGACATCGCCCTCTTGTCGGCCGAGGCCCTGGGCACCCGTTTCCCCTGGCTCGACACCGCCGACCTGGCGGGTGGCGCCTACGGACTCTCCGGCGAAGGCTGGCTGGACGCCTACGCGCTGTTGCGCTCGTTCCGGCGCAAGGCGGTTTCGCTGGGCGTGACCTACCGGCAGGCCCGCGCGGCGGGTTTGTCGCGCGCAGGCCACGAGATTGTCGCCGTCGAACTGGCCGACGGCACGCGCGTGGCCTGCGGCACGGTCATCAACGCAGCCGGCACCGGCGCGCCCGCACTGGCACGCGCCGCCGGCATCGATTTGCCGGTGCAATCGCGCAAGCGCTGCGTCTTTCACTTCACCAGCCCGGCCAGGCTGCCAGACTGCCCGCTGGTGATCGACCCGTCCGGCGCGTATTTCCGGCCCGAGGGCACCGGCTTCATCTGCGGCATCGCCCCGCCGGAAGCGGACGACCCGGAGTGTTTCGATTTCGATGTCACGCACGCCCTCTTCGACGAGGTGCTGTGGCCGACCTTGGCCGCGCGGGTGCCGCAGTTCGAGGCCGCGCGCCTGCAACATGCCTGGGCCGGCCATTACGACGTCAACACGCTGGACCACAACGCCATCATCGGCGCCCATCCCGAGGTGGCAAACCTGCTGTTCGCCAACGGCTTTTCCGGCCACGGCCTGCAGCAGTCGCCCGCGGTCGGACGCGCCCTGGCGGAACTGGTCGCGCATGGCGCGTTCCGAACCCTCGACCTGTCGGCCTTCGGCTGGCAGCGGGTGCTCGAGAACCGCCCGCTGCTCGAGATCAACGTCGTCTAGGAAATCAGGGAAGACAAGCCTGTAAGCGGGGTTCTGTTACGGAGCCGCGGGCCGCCTTTCGACGACCCACGGCCCTATGACGGCCATTCCTCTAGGCCGCCGGTTGCCCGGCGGCTCAAGCCACCTACCCGCAGGCTCGGCGAGCAGCGTCAGCGCCTGCCTATTTGGTGTTGCACCGGGTAGAGGTTGCCGCGTTTCACCGTAACTTAATACGCTCGTCTCTGTGGCCCTGGTCCTCGCGTCACCGCGGACGGTCGTTAGCCGCTACCCTGCTCTGTGGTGCCCCGACTTTCCTCCCGTGGCGCGGTTGCCCGCGTCACCGGCGGCCGTCCGGCTTGCTTCCGGGACCAATGGTACTCGACATGGCGGCAAAAACCCCTGTCAGCCGAACACCACCGCCACGCCGTGGGCGTCGGCGGCGTCGATCGCCCAGGCGCCGTCGGCCATGCGGCGCGGCGAAAAGCCGCCGTCGCGCAGGGCCCTGTAGGCCTGCTGCCGGTCGGCCACATGGATGAACAGCGCCGCCGCGTGCGGCAGGGCGCGGTCCGGCAACACCACATCGCGCAGGCGCTGTTGCAGCGACTGCCGGGTGCAAAAAGCCAGCGGTGCGCCGCCGGTCGCCACCTTGAGACCCTCGTCGATGCGCTCCGGCCAGGTGCCGAACAGCCGCCCGTAGACGCCAGCCAGGTAGGCCACGTTGTCGGCCACGAAGGCCACCGCCGCCAGGCCGGTCGCCCCGTTGGCGTGGCGCTGAAGTTCCGGCAGCCACACCAGTTCGCGCGTGAAATGCTGGCAGATGAACACCTGCGCGCCCGGCGTGGTGTGCGGCGCGATGTTGGTGAGCCGAAAACGCGCCGTCCCGGTGCGGCTGCCTTGGCCGACGTCACGCGAAAAATCCCTGGGGGGAGACGGCTCGAAGCCATGCTCGGCCAGCACCGGCAGCGCCGCTGCCACGTCGGTACCGGTCAGCGCCAGCGCGGCCAGTCCCTCATGGCGGCGCAGAAACTCGTGGAAGTAGGCCTGCAGGAGATTGGGTTCGGGCACCGTCAGCAACTCCAGATAGTCGCTGCCCAGCATCATGTTGTGGTTCGACGATCCGGTGCTGTGCACGCCGCGCGGCGCGAGGGTGAAGCCCATGCGGGCGAAGGTCTGCCCGGCGGCGTCAAGGTCGCGCACCGCAATGACCGCGTGGTCAAGGCCGGCGATGCCCGGGGTGGGCTGAACATGCTGCATCATGGACGCTTCCTCGCATAGGGCGCGCACGGGGCGCCTGCAGCGCGCCCGTGCCCGGCCGGGCAGCCAACTTAACCCAAGCCGCAACGCGGCGCAAGGCGGGAGTAGACTTGCAGTTTTACCCGCGCCCCGAAACCGATGAATCCCGCCGACCTGCCCAGGAACACTCCTGTCGAGGCGTTGAACGACGTCGCCCACAAGGACCTCGACTATCGCAAGATTCCTTACGCAAAACCGCAGCCGATGGGCATGATCGCCGACCTGCTGGTGCCGGGCGTGATGCAGGCGGTGCGCGATCCGCAGGGGGGCGACCCGCGCCTGTGGGTGCCGCTCTCCGACACCGTGTCGCTGCGGCCGGTGCACTTCAACGTGTCACAGGGCTTTTATGCGCATGTGATGCGGGTCACGCGCGGCGGCGTGCTGTCGCGCCATCGCCACACCGGCGGCGTGCACGCGCTGGTGCTCAAGGGGCGCTGGCACTACCTCGAGCACGACTGGTTCGCAGAGGAGGGGTCGTACGCCTTCGAGCCGCCCGGCGAAACCCATACCCTGGTGGTGCCGGACGACTGCCCGGAGATGATCACCTTCTTCGTCATCCACGGTGCGCTTCTCTACGTGGATCCGGAGGGCAAGGCGACCGGCTACGACGACGTGTTCACGCGCCTGGAAATCGCCAGCAACCACTACGAGAAAGTGGGCCTGGGACGCGACTACGCCAAGTCGCTCACCCGCTAGCCGCCTTGGCCCGCGCGGGCGGGCCGCTTCAGGCCGCCCGCGGCCCGGCCCGCCTCTTCTCCATCAGCTTGCCGAGGATGCCGTCGGGCATGTAGATGATGAACAGCACCAGCATCAGCCCGTAGATGGTGGAGTCGAGCGAATTGATCTGGTTGCCTATGCCCACCCGCAGGCCTTCGGTGAGCAGCAGGGTGAATACCGCGCCCACCGTGGGGCCGAGCTTGACGAACATGCCGCCGGCGATGACCGCGAACACCATCTGCAGCGACACGCCGAGTGAGGCCACGGTCTCGGGGTTGATGTACTGCTGGTACTGGCCGTAGAGCGCGCCGCCGAACGCCGTCATCGCCGCGCTGATCACGGTGATGGTGAGCTTGGCGCGGGTGACGTTCACGCCCACCGACGCGGCGGCGTCCTCTTCCTGGCTGATGGCCTGCATGGCGTGGCGCATCATGCTCTGGTCGATGCGCTGCCAGATCCAGATGCCGACGAGCCAGCACACCAGCGCCGCGTAGAAGAACACCCGCTTGTCCGAGCACTGCAGCGCGGTGAGGGACCAGGTGGCGCCGTCCTTGAGCGCCGAGGCGGGAGTGATGCCGAGCGACCCGCCGGTGGTGTCGCGCAGCGCGATGATGATCGAGCGCACCACCTCGGTGAGCGCCAGGGTGACCAGCGCGAAGTAGTGGCCGGTGATGCGGAAGCGGAAACAGGGATAGCCGATCAGGACGGCCACCGCCACAGCCAGCAGCATGCCCAGCGGAATGCCGATCCACGGGCTGATGCCCTGCAGGTTCCACAAGAGGGTCACCACGTAGGCGCCGATCCCCATGAACGCGCCGTGGCCGAAGGACACCAGCCCGAAACGGCCCATCAGCGACCAGCCGGTATAGATGAAGGCCCAGATCAGCAGGGTGATCAGCACGTGAAGGATGTACAGGGAAGACACCGCCAGCGGCACGCAGGCCAGCAGCGCGGTGGCGATGATCCAGTTGCGGCCGATCACGACTTGCCTCCGAGAATGCCCTGCGGCCGCACGAACATCATGACGATGAAGAAGGCGAACGCCATCACGTAGCCCCACTCGATGTGGAAGTAGAAGCCGCCGATCGAGATGAGCTGCGCGAAGATGAACGCGGCGATGAAGCCGCCCAGCATGTTGCCCAGGCCGCCCAGCACGCACACCATGAAGGTGAGCGGCCCGAACGAAAGGCCGATGGCCGGATGCACGTCGTACTGCAGCACCAGCAGGCAGGCGCCGAGGCCGGCCAGCGCGCCGCCGATGGCCGAGGTGGTGAGGTAGATGCGCGCCGGCGATACACCCACCAGCGGCATGATGCCGCGGTCCTGGCTGATGGCGCGAATCGCCGTGCCGAGGTAGGTCTTCTTGAGGAACAGCCACAGGAGCACCATCGCCACCAGCGCGGTCAGCGCCGCGGAAATGCGCGACCACGGCAGCGAGATCTCGCCAAGCACCAGGCTGGGCATGGACACGCCGACGTTGCGGAACTCGATGCCGAAGGCCAGCGTGGCGGCAGCCTGCATGAAGGTGAGCATGCCGCCGGTGACCAGCAACTGGTTGATCGGCTCGCTGTCCAGTACCGGGCGGATCACCAGCACATGCAGCAGCACGCCCAGCACGGACACGATGACGATCGCGGCGGCGAAGGCCGCGAACAGGTTCCAGCCGAAGGTCTTGGTCAGGTAGAACACCGTGTACATGCCGATCATCATCAGCTCGGCATAGCAGATCCACACCACGTCGATGACGCCGAAAATCAGGTTCAGTCCCAGCGCCAGCAGGGCGAGCACGCCGCCGAAGAGCACGCCGTTCAACACCGTTTCAAGCAGGAAGATATCGAAGATTTCCATGCTCAGCCATTCAGGTTGGGGTCACAGGCCGACATAGGCCTTCTGGATCTCGTCGCTGGCGAGCAGTTCGGCCGCGCTGCCGGAGGCCTTGATGCGGCCGACTTCCAGCAGGTAGGCGCGGTCCACCACCTTCAGCACCTGGCGCACGTTCTGCTCGACGATCATCACGGTATAGCCCTCGGCGCGGATCTTCCGCATCAGGTCGAAGATGGACTGCACAATCACCGGCGCGAGGCCCGCCGAGGGCTCGTCGAGGAGCAGCAGCTTGGGCCCGCTCATGAGCGCGCGGCCGATGGCGCACATCTGCTGCTCGCCGCCGGACATGGTGCCGGCCATCTGGTGACGCCGCTCCTTCATGCGCGGGAACAGGGCATACACCATCTCCAGCCGCTGCGCGAACTTCGGCCGCGCGGCTTCCATGTAGGCGCCCATGCGCAGGTTTTCCTCGACCGTCAGGCGCGGGAACAGGCGCCGGTGCTCCGGCACCTGCGAGAGGCCAAGCTCGATGATGCGGTGCGGCTCCACCGTCGCAAGCGACCGCCCCTCGAAGGCGATATCGCCGCTTTTCACATTGATGAGCTTGGAGATCGCCCGCAGCAGCGTGGTCTTGCCGGCGCCATTCGGGCCGATCACCGCCACCGCCTCGCCGGCGTTGACGGACAGAGTCACGTCGAACAGCGCCTGGAAGGTGCCATAGCCGGCCGAGACGTTCTTCAATTCCAGCATCGCGCTCATCGGGCGCCCTCGCCGGCGCGCTGGCTGGTTTGCGCCTGCAAGTCGTCGGCATCGGAACCGAGATACACCTCGACCACCTGCGGATTTCTGGCCACCTCGTGCGGCAGGCCGGCGGCGATGATCTCGCCGTGGTCCAGCACGATGCAGCGGTCGACCACCCGCATGAGCACGCCCATGATGTGTTCGACCCAGATGATGGTGATGTTCTTCTCGCGGCGGATGTTTTTGAGCATGTCGGCGGCTTGTTCCATCTCCGCCTCGTCGAGACCACCGAGGGACTCATCGGCCAGCAGCAGGCGCGGCTGGGTAGCGAGCGCGCGCGCGAGTTCGAGTTTTTTCAACGCCGCGGCGCCCAGGCCATCGATGCCCGCATCGTTGGCGTAGGGCAGCCCGATCAGGTTCAGCGCCTCCTCCGCCTGCTTCCAGGCCGTGGCGCGCGACACCTTGCCGTTTTGCCCGTAGAACGCCGACAGGGCCACGTTCTCGAGGATGGTGAGCTTGCGGAACGGCCGCGGGATCTGGAAGGTGCGGCCGATGCCGGCATGGCATACCTGCGCCGGCTTCAGGCCACCAATTTCCCTGCCCTGGAACCTGATCGAGCCGGCGGTGGGCGCATACAGGCCCGCCACCAGGTTGAAGGTCGTGCTCTTGCCCGATCCGTTCGGGCCGATCAGACCGAGGATCTCGCCTTCGCCCAGGTCGAACGAAATCGCGTCGACTGCGGTGAAGCCGCCGAACTTCTTGGTCAGCCCTTGAACTTCAAGCATGCGTCGGGGAGTGTGGGTTCACTGGGCTTACGCCGACACGGAGCGGCCGCTCCGTGTTGGGGCCGGACGAGACTTGCGCGGGAATGACCGGCGGCGGCTCGCGCCGGCGCCGGTCGCGGAGCTCGGCAAGCGATCAGGGCGCGAACGTGTGACCCTTGGGAAAGGGCATGACCGGGTCCACCGTGCGGATCGCCTTGGGCCACGCGATGTTGGTGCGGCCGTTGACGAACTGCATGACCACCGGGGTGGCGCGCGAGTTTTGTCCCGCCATCGGGTGGCCGGGCGGATTGAACTTGACGCCATAGCCCTGGATGGTGCCGCCCTCGGGAATATCGGTCTCCAGGGCGGCCTTGCGGATCGCCTCGGAATTGGCGCCGCCGTGTTTCTTGATGGCGCGCGGCAGCACGTCGGTGAAGAAGTACCAGGCCTGATTGAAGCCCATGCTCACATGCGGCGGCACCTCGCCCGGACCCTTGATGGCCTGGTAGCGCCTGACCATTTCCTTGGTCACGTCGCCGATGCCGGGCTTGAGCGCCTTGCCGTCGATCAGCTGCGCGGCCACCGGATCGACGTCGAACACGTAGTTGACATCGGCGCCGAAGGTGGCGGCGAGCTTGTCGATCTGGCCGTAGCCGGCGCCGTGGCCGATCAGGGCCTTGAACTTGAAGCCCTGCTCCTTGGACTGGCGCAGGAACAGGGTGATATCGGGGTTGTAGCCGGTATGCAGGACCACATCCGGCTTGGCGCGCCGCATCTTGGTAACGAGGCTGGACAGGTCGGGCGCGGTCGCGGCATACCCCTCCTTCAGGGCCACCTGGATGCCGAGCTTCTTGCAGGTTTCCTCGTTGGCCGAGGAGATGCCGGCGCCGTAGGGACCGTCTTCATAGATGATCGCCACCTTCAACTGCTTGGGTTCGACGCCGAACTTGGCCTTGGCGCTTTCGGCCAGGAACATGCACGAAGTCTCGCCGAACTGGTCGCCATGCACCGTGCCGCGGAACACGTACTGGTAGTTCTTGCCCTTGAGCACCGACGAGGCCACGCAGATGTTGGCCCACATGATCTTCTTGGCCGCCTCGGCCTTGCCGGCCATCGGCACGCAGTGGGCGCTGGAAAAGATGCCCATGAGCATCTCGACCTTTTCCTGGTTGAGCAGGCGCTCGGTCTCCGACAGGGCCACTTCCGCCTTGGATTGCGCGTCCACATAGACCGGGACGATCTTCACGCCCTCGACGCCACCGCGCTCGTTGATCATGTCGATGGCGATCTTGTTGCCGAGGTAGCCGGGCTCGGAGCCGCCGGCGGCCAGCGGCCCGGTAAGGTCGTAGACCACGCCGATCTTGAGCTGCGCGAAGGCCGGGGCAGCGACCAGCATCAGGGCCGAAAGGGCGGCCAGCAACAGTCGTTTCATCTCGTTTATCTCCTCGTAGAAACTGCTCAAGTCGCTCTTCCCGGCGATCATCGGATGCGGCCCAGTGTTTCAAAACACGGCAGGCGTGTCAAGGAATGGCGCAACATGCGGCCGCCCGGCGCCCGCGGGCTCATATCGCCCCGTCGGCGGCCAGGCGCGCCAGGTCGCCGTCACCCAGCCCCAGTTCGCGCAGGATCGCCCCGGAATGGGCGCCGAGCGCGGGCACCGGATCCATGCGCGGCTCGAACGCCGCGTTCGCGCCGGGGGGCAGGAGCGCGGGAATACTGCCGACCGGCGATCCGATGTCGCGCCAGCGGCCGCGCGCCCGGAGTTGCGGATGCGCCCACAGGTCAGCCATGTCGTTCATGCGGCCGTAGCCGATGCCCGCTTCATCGAGCCGCTGCATCACCTGCTCGACATCGAGCGCCGCGAACACCTCTTCGATGCGCGCCTTGAGCGCGGCGCGGTTGGCCGAGCGCTTGGCCACGGCGTCGAACAGCGGGTCGGCGGCCAGGCCCGGCAGCCTGAGCGCCTTTTCGCAGAACGCCACCCATTCGCGCTCGTTCTGCAGGCCCAGCACCACGCTCTTGCCGTCGCCCGCCTTGAACGGGCCGTACGGGTAGATGGTGGCATGGCTGGCACCGGCGCGCGGCGGCGGGGTCTGGCCGCCATAGGCATAGTAGAGCGGGAAGCTCATCCATTCGGACAGCGCTTCGAGCATGGAAATGTCAATCGCCGACCCCTTGCCCGTCCTGCTCCGCAGGATGATGGCGTTGAGAATGCCCGTGTAGGCGTACATGCCGGCGGCGATGTCGGCGATCGACACGCCGGCCTTGGCGGGCGCATCCGCGCTGCCGGTGGTGGCGACGAAACCGGCCTCGCTCTGGATCAGCAGGTCATAGGCCTTGCGGTCGCGCAGTGGACCATCGCCGCCATAACCCGAGATGTCGCAGACGATCAGGCGCGGAAAGCGGTCCTTGAGGCTGGCATAGTCGAGGCCCATGCGCGCGGTGGCGCCCGGCGCGAGGTTCTGGATCAGCACGTCGGCCCCGGCCAGGAGCCTGTCGAGGATGGCCGGCGCCTCGGCATGCTTCAGATCGAGCGCCAGGCTTTCCTTGGAACGGTTGACCCAGGCGAAATGCGAGCACAGACCGTTGACCCGCGCATCATAGGCGCGGGCGAAATCCCCCACCCCGGGACGTTCGATCTTGATCACGCGCGCACCCATGTCGGCCAGCTGGCGCGACGCGAAGGGAGCGGCGATGGCGTGTTCCAGGGAGATGAC
>CANGUJ010000061.1 GCA_947456845.1 Burkholderiales bacterium
GGCATTCGTCCCGGTTACAGCGGGCATAATCCGCTCTTATGACGATCCCGGTTGCGCAAATGGCGCGGGCCTCGCACAATCGATGCGATGTGCATAAACGTGATTTCCTAGAATGCGAGCCCCACCGCTGGATTTGCGCCTGCTGGAGGTTTTCGAGGCCATCCATGTCGAAAAGAGCCTGACCAATGCGGCGCTCAAACTGGCCATGACGCAGCCCGCGGTCAGCCAGTCGCTGACCAAGATGCGCGCGCATTTCGGCGACCAACTGTTCGTACGTACCGCGGCCGGCATGGAAGCCACGCCGCGCGCCAAGGAATTGTTCACATCGGTATCGGTCATCTTGAAAGAAGCGCGCGAGTCCCTGGTGGCGCGGCCGGCGTTCGATCCGGCCATCTCCGAGCGGGAATTCGTCATCGCCACCACCGATTTGGGGGCGGCCGCGCTCATCCCGCCGTTGATCGCCGCCGCGCGCACCCGCTCGCCCATGGCGCGCATCGTCAGCGTCAATGCGGCCGGGCGCGAATTGTCCGAGGAGATGACCTCAGGGGACATCTCTCTTGCAATCGGCAATTTCCCGGTGCTGCAGGCAGGCATTTACCAGCAGGGCCTGTACCAGGAAAGCTATGTGCTTCTCGCGAGCCGCGAACGCGCGGCCGCCGGCTGCGTGACCGTCGAGGACTTCCGCGAAGCCAGGCATGTCATCGTCACCGCGGGCAACTCGGGCCACTACCATTCCGAAATCGAAAAGCGCCTCGCCGCGCTGATCCCGCATGACCATGTCGTGGCGACGGTGTCGAGCTTTCTGGTGGCGCCGTTGGTGGCGCGCGGCACCGATCTGCTGCTGACCGTCCCGCGCCGGGTGGCTGACATCTACGCGCCGCTGCTGCACCTGGAAGAAATACCGCTGCCGCTGGAACTGCCCGACTACCCGATCACGCAGTACTGGCATGCGCGCTTCCACCACGACCCCGGCGTTGTCTGGCTGCGCAATCTGGTGTTCGAATTGTTCACCGACGGCGGCGCGCGCGAGTCCGACACGACCGTCCGGCCGCAGTTTCTGCAGGGGGCGACATGAGCGCCACGCGATACCTGCGCCCGACGCACCTGGAGGAGGCGCTCGCCGCCCTGGGTACGCATCCCTGGACGGTGCTGGCGGGCGGCACCGACTTTTATCCGGGCCGGGTCGGCAAGCCGGTGGACGTCGACGTGCTCGATGTCACGCGCATTGCCGACCTGCGGGGCATACAGGTGGCCGGCGGCGCGGTGCGCATAGGCGCGACCACCACCTGGAGTGAACTCATCACCGCCCGGCTGCCGAACGTATGCGCCGGCCTCAAGGCGGCGGCGCGGGAGGTCGGTGGCGTGCAGATCCAGAATGCCGGCACCGTGGCGGGCAATCTTTGCAACGCCTCGCCCGCGGCCGATGGCGTGCCCGCGCTGCTCGCGCTCGGCGCCGAGGTGGAACTGCATTCGGGCAGCGGCGCCCGCCGCGTGAACCTCGGGGAATTCGTCCTTGGCAGCCGCAGGACGGCGCGCCGGCCGGATGAACTGGTCGTTGCCGTGCATCTGACGCCTTGGCCGGAAGGCGCCAAGGGTGTATTTCTCAAGCTTGGGCATCGGCGCTACCTGGTGATCTCCGTCGTCATGGTGGCGGCATGCGTGGCGCTCGACGCCGCCGGGCGGATCGCGCGGTGCGCGGTCGCCGTGGGCGCCTGTTCGGCGGTGGCGCAACGTCTGTCTGGTTTGGAGGCGCGGGTCGTCGGCATGCGGCCCGACGAGGCGATCGCCGGCATCACGAATGCGGACCTCACCTGCCTCACCCCGATCGACGATGTACGGGGCAGCGCGGCCTACCGGCGCGATGCGGCACTGACCCTGGTGCGCCAGGCCATCGAACAGGCGGCAACACCATGAACAAGCCGGCTGAACAATCCCTCGCGGCGCTCCGGCAGGGCACCACCCTGTCGGTCAACGGCACGGCGGTGCGCCTGGTCTGCGCGCCAAGCAAACGCCTGGCCCATGCGTTGCGGGAAGACCTCGGGCTGACCGGCACCAAGATCGGCTGCGACGCGGGCGATTGCGGCGCCTGCACCGTGCTGGTCGACGGCCGGCAGGTCTGTTCCTGCATCATGCCGGTGGCCCAGGCGGAAGGGCGTGAGGTCACCACGGTCGAAGGGCTCCCGCAGTCGGGCTGCCTCAACCGCCTCCAGCAGGCATTTCTCAAGCATGGCGCGGCGCAGTGCGGCATCTGCACGCCCGGCATGCTGATGGCCGCCACGGATCTTCTAGCGCGCAACGCGAATCCGGACGAAGCCGCGGTCCGTGATGCCCTGGGAGGGGTGCTGTGCCGCTGCACCGGCTATCGGAAGATCATCGAAGCGGTACTGGCGGTCGCGACTGCGGACAACACGGTCGATAGCCCTTCGGCAGGTGCCGCGGTGGGCAGCCGCATGGCACGCCTGGACGGGCCGGCAAAACTCACCGGCGCCGAGAAATTCGGTGCCGACGTAGCGCCCGCCGGCGCGTTGTTCCTGCGCATCATCCGCTCGCCTCATGCGCGCGCGCGTTTTACGCTGGGAAGCCTGGACGACTTCCGGCGCAGGTACCCTGCCGTCGAAGGCATCATCAGTGCTGCCGATGTGCCGGAGAATTCCTTCGCCGTGTTTCCCACGCCCAAGGACCAGCCCGTGCTGGCCGACGGGCATGTGCGCTTCCGGGGAGAAGCGGTGCTGGGGCTCATTGGCGAGGAATCCGCGCTGCGCGCCATTGCCGAGGCCGACGTGCCTATCCTCTGGCAGCCGCTGCCCGCGCTCGAGACGCCCGAACAGGCCCTGGCGGCCACCGGCGACTGGCTGCATGACTTCGCGCCCGAGAACGTGCTGTGCCGCGGCCGGGTGGTCAAGGGCGACGTGCAGCCCGCGCTGGCGGCCTCAAGCTTCACCGCCGAGGGTGAATTCCGCACCAGCCACGTCGAGCATGCATACATCGAGCCCGAGGCAGGTTATGCGGAATTGTTCGAGGAAGACGGGCGTACGCGCATCCGTGTTTTTGCCTGTACCCAGACGCCGTACATGGACAGGGAGGAGGTCGCGCGCGTGCTCAAGTTGCCGCTCGACGCGGTGCATGTCGTGCCGTCCGCCATTGGCGGCGGCTTTGGCGGCAAGCTCGACGTCTCGGTCCAGCCGTTGCTGGCGGTCGCGGTATGGAAAATGCGCCGGCCGGTGCGCATGGTCTACACCCGCCCGGAATCCATGATCTCGACCACCAAGCGCCATCCGGCGCGCATCCGCGTGCGCCTCGGCTGCGACAGCGGGGGACGCCTCACGGCGGTCGATTTCGCGGGCGATTTCAACACCGGGGCCTATGCGTCGTGGGGCTCCACGGTCGCCAACCGGGTGCCGGTGCATGCGAGCGGCCCATATGCCGTGCCGAACGTGCGTGCCGTGACCCGGGCGGTCTACACCCACAACGCGATCGCCGGCGCCTTCCGCGGCTTCGGCGTGCCGCAGGCTTGCATCGCCACCGAGGCGCTGATGGACGATCTCGCCCTGCAATGCGGAATCGACCGCCTGGAATTCCGCCTGAGAAATGCGCTCCGTGCCGGCCATGAAACCGCGACCGGCCAGACGCTCGCGGCCAGTGTCGGCATGACGCAGTGCCTGGAGGCGCTCAAGCCTGCCTGGAAAGAGGCGCTGGCATGCGTCGCCGCGCGCAATGGCGCGTCCGCCGGCACATCCAGGCGCTACGGCGCCGGCGTGGCCTGCATGTGGTACGGCATCGGCAATACCGTGATCGCCAATCCATCGACCATGACCATCGGCTTGCGCAAGAACGGCCGCTTCATGCTCTACAACGGCGCGCAGGAAATCGGCCAGGGCACCTATACCATCATGCCGCAGATCGCCGCCGATGCACTGGGCGTGCCGGTGGCGCTGATCGACCAGATCCACGGCGATACCGACCAGACCGAGGACGGCGGCAAGTCCTCCGCCTCGCGGCAGACCTTCGTGTCGGGCAATGCGGTGAAGTTCGCCGCCGAGGACTTGAACGGCAAGCTGTGCGAACTCGCCGGCGCTCCTGCGGATGCGCGCATCGAACTCCACGGCACGACGTTGATCGCCCGTGCGGCCGGCGCAGAGAAGCGGCTTGATCTCGCCCGATGCCAGACCGACGCGCGCGGCGACATCGCGCTGGGTCGCGGCACCTTCAATCCACCCACCGTGCCGCTCGATGCCAATGGCCAGGGTGTGCCGTATGCAACCTACGGCTTCGCCGCGCAGATTGCCGAGGTCGAGGTCGATGTCGACCTCGGCACCGTGAAGGTGCTGCATGTCCACGCCGCCCATGACATCGGCCGCGCCGTCAATCCGACCCAGGTCGAGGGCCAGATCCATGGCGGCGTCGCGCAGGGTCTCGGTCTGGCGCTGATGGAGGAGTACATCAGCGGCAGGACCGACAACCTGCATGACTACCTGATCCCGACCATCGGGGACATTCCGCCGATCACCACGCATCTGGTCGAGGATCCGGAACCCCTGGCGCCGTATGGGGCCAAGGGGGTGGGCGAGCCGGCCCTGATCGCCACTGCGCCGGCGATCTTCGGCGCGATCCGCCAGGCCACCGGCGTGCGCGTCGATTTCGCGCCGTGCACGCCGGACCGGCTGCGCGCCCTGCTGAAGCGCGGTACCCCATGAGCGGGCGCCCGCCTGTCGCGCTTGTCACCGGCGGCCGGCGCGGCATCGGCCGCGGCATCGCCTGCGCCATGGCCGACGCCGGCTTCGACCTCGTCATCAACGACATCGAGTACGACGCCGCCACCACCGAGACGCTCGAGGCGATCGCGGCCACGGGGCGGCGCGCCCGCTTCGTGCTGGGCGACATCGCCGACATCGAATCGCACGAACCGATGCTCGAGCAGGCGTGGTCGTCGTTCGGCACGCTCGACGTGCTGGTCAACAACGCCGGCGTGCAGGTGAAGGTGCGCGGCGACATGCTCGACACCACGCCCGAGAGCTATGACCGCCTGCTCGACACCAACCTGCGCGGCACGTTTTTCCTCACGCAGCGGGTGGCGCGGCGCATGCTGGCCGAGAAGCGGGGTGGCGACGCGCCGCCGCGCGCGATCGTCACCATCTCGTCCATCAATGCCGGCGTGGTGGGGCCGAACCGTGCCGAGTACTGCATTTCCAAGGCCGGGCTGACCATGATGACGCAGCTGTATGCCGAACGACTGGCCGGCGATGACATCATGTGCTACGAGGTGCGCCCCGGCATTATCGAGACGGACATGACCAGGCCCGCCAGGGCCCGCTACGAGCAGCTGATCGCCGAAGGCATCACGCCCGTGAAGCGCTGGGGCCGGCCGGAGGATGTCGGCAGGACGGTGGCGGCGCTGGCGTCACGCGCCCTGCCTTTCAATACCGGCGCCGCCTTTTTCGTCGACGGCGGCCTGCACATGAAGGTGCTTTGATGAGCTCGACCCACGCGGACCCCACCACCGGCATCGAGCCGGCGCCGGTCGAGCCCAAGTCCGGCGGCAAGATCATCTGCAATGCCTGCCCGGTGCTGTGCAACATCAGCGAGGGGCGCAGCGGCGCGTGCGACCGCTATGCCAATGTGCAGGGCGCGCTGACCCGCCTTGACCCGCTGGTGCTGACCGCCCGCACCCTGGACGAGAAGGACGAACTGGTCGCTTTCGAAGGCAAGCCGTGGGACGGCAACCCGCTCGACAACCCGCCGGTCGATGCTGACAAGTCGCCGGTTTTCGTCACCGGCATCGGCTCGACCACCACTTATCCGGATTACAAGCCGGCGCCCTTCATCGTGGCCGCGCGGCACGCCGGCGTCGACACCGTCACGGTGGTCACCGAGGGTGTGTTCAGCTACTGCAGCTTCAAGGTCAAGATCGACACCGACCGCTATATCGGGCCCGAGCAGGCCAGCGTGCGGCACGACGGCGAAGTGGTGGGTCATGTGACCACGGCTGAATACGGCTCGCAGATGCTTTCGCTCGGGGGTGTCCACCACCTGACCGGCGGCTCCAAGCGCGAGGGCAAGGTGACCTGCCAGGTGATGATGGACCTGGGCAACAAGAAGCCGGTGGAACTGCAGATAGAAGGGGGGGCCACCGTGGTGGTCCAGGCCGGCCGGCCGCCGGTGATCAACGGCGTAGTTGAAAAGCGCATGCGGGTGGGCTGCGGGTCGGCCACCATCGGCATATTCGCGCCGCAATGGAAGGCGCATGTCGACGAGGTGATCGTGGTCGACGACCACATCACCGGCGTGCTTACCGAGCACCAGGCCGGCAAGTACATCGACATGCCGCCCTCGGGCATCCGCATTCGCGGCAAGAAATCCACGCCGGGACGCTACTTCCAGGTGGCCAATCCCGGCATGGGCTGGGGCGGCACCGACATCACCGATCCGCTGACCATCATCGAGCGGGTCGACGAGAAGGTTGCGCGGCCCGGCATGCGCGTGCTGTTCGTCTCCACCACCGGCGAGGACCATGCCTATTTCGTGCTGGACGAGCAGCTACGGTTCGTGCCGGCCGCGATGTCCGCCGCGTTGCGCAAGGTGGTTGACCGGATCGGCGAGAACTGCGAGCCCGCGCTGTGCTCGGTGCTGTTTCTCGGTGGCGCGGGCGGATCGCTGCGTGCCGGGGTCACCGACAACCCGATCGCCCTGACCCGCTCGATCAAGGAACTCCTCACGAATGTCACCGCCGGCGGCGCGCCGGCCTATGTGTGGCCGGGCGGCGGCATCATGATGATGGTCGACGTGATACGCATGCCCGACAACGCCTTCGGCTATGTGCCCACGCCCGCCATCGTCGCGCCGATCGAATTCGTCATGAACCTCGCCGACTACGCGGCGATGGGGGGCTACATGCACCGCGTGCGACGCATCGAGGATGTGTTGGCAAGCGAGAAGTTCCGCCTGGTGGCGCAGGATGCGCGCAATCCCTGGCCGATCGGCACGAAGCCGGTGGTGGGTTAGCGGCATGTCCGGGCCGATTCGGCGGGCGCTTGCGGCCGGCCGCGAGCACTGGCGCCATGGCCCCATCGACCTGGTGATCCAGGCCTGGGGCGACCCAGGCGCGGTCGCCGCCGCCTACGCGGCGGCCTGGCAGCGTTTCACCGCGGTGCTTGGCGAATTGGTGCATGAACTGGCCTCGCTCAAGGCGCCGGTGGGCGCAACCACGCAGGTGCGCGGCCCGGTGGCCGTGCGCATGGTGGACGCCTGCCTGCCGTTTGCGAGCGGATTCATTACGCCCATGGCCGCGGTCGCGGGCAGCGTGGCCGACGAGATGCGGCAGTTTTTTGCCGTGGCGGGCATAGCGCGGGCCTATGTGAACAACGGCGGGGATATCGCGCTGCATCTCGCTCCCGGGCAGACCCTCACCGTTGGTGTGGTGCCCGACGCCTACCGGCCAAGCGTCGACGGCGGCATGGTGCTCGATGCCCGCAGTCCGGTGCGCGGGGTCGCCACCAGCGGCTGGCGCGGGCGCAGTTTCAGTCTGGGCATTGCCGACAGCGTGACCGTGCTCGCCCGTTCCGCGGCCGAAGCCGATGCGGCCGCCACGGTGATTGCCAATGCGGTTTATGTCGATCATCCGGCCATCCAGCGGCGCCATGCCTGCGACCTGAAGGACGACTCCGATCTCGGCGCGCGCCTGGTCACGGTGGCCGTAGGTGAACTGCCGACGCGTCTGGCTGCCGATGCCCTCGACCGTGGTGCGGCGGTCGCCGATGAATTGCTCGGTCGTGACCTGATTCTCGGCGCGGCGCTTGCTTTGCAGGGGCAGTGGCGCTGTGCAGGTTGTGCCGGGCTGACGGCGCCGCGGGAAGAATTGCCGGCGCAACGGCCGGCGCAATGGCCGGCGCCGTGCGCTGCCTGACCTGATACTGGAGATTTGCACCAATGCCAAGCATGAGCAACAAGACCAAAGAGTCCGCAGGCGCCGTCCAGGTCGATGTGCGCAAGATCGTCACCTCGGTCGAGGAAATCTGGCACGAAGGCGGGCCGCGTGCGAAAAAGCCATACCGGCGGGGCGCGATCGCCGCCGTGGTGGCCAACCCCTATGCGGGGCGCTATGTCGAGGACCTCACGCCGATGATGGATGCCTTGAAGCCCCTCGGCTTCCGGTTGGCCGCCGCCTTGATCAAGGCGCTCGGTGGCCCGAAGAAGGTCGACGCCTACGGCAAGAGCGTGATCGTCGGCGTGGCCGGCGAGTCCGAACATGCGGCCCTGTGGCATGTGCCGGGCGGCTACGGGATGCGCGAACTGCTCGACAAGTCGTTCGCCATCGTGCCCTCGAGCATCAAGGTGGCGCCCGCGGGCACCGTCATCGACGTGCCCCTGCATCATCGCACCGCGGCCTATGTGCGCAGCCATTTCGACAGCGTCGAGATGCGTGTGCCGGATGCGCCGCGTCCCAATGAGATCGTCTTCATCCTCGCCATGGGCGCGGGCGGCCGCGTGCATGACCGCATGGGCGGGCTCAAAGCGAGCGAGATTTCCAAGTTCGATGGTCAACGCTGACAACTCCCGGCGGTCATATGCAAAGGCGTTCTTTCCTCATGAAAAGCGGTGCTTGCGCCGCGATCGCGATGCTCGGTGGCGCAAGCCCGCTCCTGGCCGCCGACAAGCCCGGCGCCACTGATGCGCTTCTGGTGATCGACGTCCAGAACTGCTTCATGCCCGGCGGGTCGCTGGCGGTCAAGGACGGCGACGCCATCGTTCCTGTGATCAACAAGCTGGCGAAGTCGTTTGCCAACGTCGTTGTGACGCAGGACTGGCACACCGCCGACCACGTGTCATTCGCGTCGCGGCACCTGGGCAAGAAACCGTTTGAAACCGTCAAGCTCAAGTACGGCACGCAGGTGTTGTGGCCCGACCACTGTGTGCAGGGCACCGAGGGCGCGGCTTTGCACAAGGACTTGTCGATTCCCCATTCCCAGCTGGTGATTCGCAAGGGTTTCCACAAGGACACCGACAGCTATTCGGCCTTCCTCGAGGCGGACCGCAAGACCGCCACCGGGCTGGCCGGCTATCTGAAGGCGCGCGGCATCAGGCGCCTCAAGTCTTCCGACATCGCCGGGTAGGACTGTGGCCTTCCTCAGGAACTGCTGGTACGTGGCCGCCTGGTGCGCCGAGGTCGTGGCCGAGCGGCCCTTCGGCCGGCGCATCCTCGGCGTTCCAATGGTGTTTTTCCGTGATAGCCAGGGCAAGCCGGCGGCGTTGCTGGACCGCTGCCCGCATCGTCTGCTGCCGCTTTCCATGGGCACGGTGTCGGGCGATCGCCTGGCCTGCGGGTATCACGGCATGGAATTCGATCGCAGCGGCCGGTGCGTGCGCGTGCCGGGACAGGAGCGCATTCCGGCGACGGCGCGGGTGGCGGCCTTTCCGGTTGCCGAGCATCTGGGCATGCTCTGGGTGTGGCCTGGCGATCCGGCGCTGGCGGACACCGCGAAGCTGTTCGACGGGCTTCCGCAATGGGCACTGTCGCAGGGGCCCGACCCGACCTGGGGTCTCAGTTGCGGCCCTTACACGCATGTGAAATGCAATTACCAGTTGCTCACCGAGAACCTGGTCGATCCCGCGCATGTCACCTATGTCCACAAGTCGACCCTGGGCACCCCGGCGATGGCGGACATTCCGGTCGAGACCACGCAGGTCGGCGACACGCTTCTGGTGACGCGCTGGACGCTGGATTCTCCCGCCGCACCCATCCTGCAGCGCTTCGGCAAATGGCCGGGCAATGTGGATCGCTGGCAGTATTACTGGCTCTATCCACCCTCGATCGCGGTAGTCGACTTCGGCTCCCACACGCCCGGCATGGAGCATACCGACGCGGCCCGCGATGCGGGGGTACGGATATACTCATGCCACTTTCTGACCCCGGAAACCGAAGCCTCGACCCATTACTTCTGGCTGCAGTTGCGCAACTTCGCCCAGACCGATGCAGACGTTTCGCGGGACATCACCGACCAGTTGATCATGGCTTTTTCAGAGGACAAGGCGATTCTCGAGGCGATCCAGCAGGCCGAGGCCGAGCCGCATGTCGCCGAGCGGGTCAAGCTGGCGCTGGACTCCGGCAGCGTGCGCCTGCGGCGCACGGTCGGACGCATGATCGCCGAGGAAGAAGGCGGGGCGGCCGCCGCAACGAACCACTGATTACCCGAGGAGAAACAACATGAAGGTCTTTCGCAGACTCTCGCTTGCCCTGGCCGTCACGACCCTGGTTGCCGGCGCCGCGCAGGCCCAGCAAAAGCCGATCCGCATCGGCGAGATCAATAGCTACAAGGCGCAGCCCGCCTTTCTCGATCCCTACAAGAAAGCCATGGAACTGGCGGTCGAGGAGGTCAATGCCGCAGGCGGCATCAATGGCCGCAAGCTCGAACTGGTGATCCGCGACGACGGCGGCAACCCCGGCGACGCGGTGCGTGTGGCCGAGGAACTGGTGTCGCGCGAAAAGGTGGACCTGCTCGCCGGCGCCTTCCTGTCGCATATCGGGCTGGCCCTGACGGACTTCGCCAAGCAGAAGAAAACCTTTTTCCTGGCCACCGAGCCGCTGACCGACAAGATCGTCTGGCAAAACGGCAACCGGTATACCTTCCGGCTGCGCACCTCCACCTACATGCAGGCGGCGATGCTGGTGCCCGAAGCGGCCAAGATGAAGCGGAAGCGCTGGGCGGTGGTGTACCCCAACTACGAGTACGGCCAGTCCGCGGTGGCCACCTTCAAGGAGCAGCTCAAGAAGGCCCAGCCGGATGTGGAGTTCGTCGCCGAACAAGCCCCGCCGCTGGGCCGCATCGACCCAGGCGCGGTGGTCCAGGCGCTGGCCGATGCCAAGCCTGACGCCATCTTCAACGTGCTGTTCGGCGCCGACCTGGCGCGTTTCGTGCGCGAAGGCAATACTCGGGGCCTGTTCAAGGGGCGTGAGGTGGTCAGCCTGCTCACCGGCGAGCCCGAATACATCGACCCGCTCAAGGACGAGACGCCCGAGGGCTGGCTGGTGACCGGCTACCCCTGGTACGGCATCGACACGCCCGAGCACAAGTCCTTCTTCATCGCCTATCACAGGAAGTACAACGATTATCCGCGCCTGGGCTCGGTAGTCGGCTACGCCACCATCAAGGCGCTGGCGGCCGGCCTCAAGAAGGCCAACTCGACCGATACCGAAAAACTGATCGCCGCCTTCCGCGGACTGAGCTTCGAGTCGCCGTTCGGCAAGGTCACGTTCCGGCCGCAGGATCATCAGTCCACCATGGGCGCCTATGTGGGCAAGACCACGGTGCGCGGCGGCAAGGGCGAGATGAGGGATTACAAGTACTACGACGGGGCGGCTTACCTGCCGTCGGATGCCGAGGTCGCGAAAATGCGTCCCGCCAACTGAAGGCCGGCGCGCCCCGGCGCCGCCATGCATGATGGCCGCCTTCGGGCGGCCATTGTTTTGACCATCAACCCGCTGCGTTCCCCGCATGAGCCTTGATGCCATCGCCGTCCAGTTCCTCAACGGACTGGCCGGCGCCTCGACGCTGTTCCTGATCGCCGTCGGCCTGTCGCTGATCTTCGGCGTCACGCGCATCGTCAATTTCGCCCACGGCTCGTTCTACATGCTGGGCATTTATGTCGCCTATACCGTGGTGGCGCGCATGGGCGGTTCGGTGCTCGGCTTCTGGGCCTCGGTGCTGATCGCGGCGCTCGCCGTCGCCGTCATCGGCGTGATCGTCGAACTGCTGCTGTTGCGACGCATCTACCAGGCGCCGGAACTGTTCCAGTTGCTGGCCACCTTCGCCATCGTGCTGATCGTGCGCGATGCGACGCTTGCCATCTGGGGGCCGGAAGACCTGCTCGGCCCGCGCGCCCCCGGCCTCAAGGGTTCGGTCGAAGTGCTGGGTCGGCAGTTTCCGCAATACGACCTGGTGCTCATCTTCATCGGCCCCGCCGTGCTCGGGCTGCTCTGGTTCATCCTGTCGCGCACCCGCTTCGGCGTGCTGATCCGCGCCGCCACGCAGGACCGGGAAATGGTCGGTGCGCTGGGCGTCAACCAGGCCTGGCTGTTCACGGCGGTGTTTGCCCTCGGCGCCTTCCTCGCCGCGCTGGGCGGCGCCTTGCAGGCGCCGCGCGAGCCGGCCAATCTCGGGCTCGACCTGGTGGCCATCGGCGAGGCCTTCGTGGTGGTGGTGGTCGGCGGGATGGGCAGCATCCCGGGCGCGTTCCTGGCGGCGCTGCTGATCGCGGAAATCAAGGCCATGTGCTTCGCCATCGGCCAGACCACCCTGTTCGGCGTGAGCTTCTCGTTCTCCAAGCTCACCCTGGTGGTGGAATTCCTGGTGATGGCGGCGGTGCTGATCTGGCGCCCCTGGGGCCTGCTGGGACGCCAGGGCGGCGCCACCCGCAACGCCGCGGAGATCGAAGCGCCGCTCGCGCCGCCCGATGCGCGCACCCGCGGGCTCGGCTGGATCGTGCTGGCGTTGTTGCTGCTCCTGCCGCTGGCCTCGCAGGGCTTTCCCTACACCGTGGTGCTGGCCATCGATATCCTCATCGCGGTGCTGTTCGCGGTGAGCCTGCATTTCATCATGGGGCCCGGCGGCATGCACTCGTTCGGGCATGCCGCCTATTTCGGCCTGGGTGCCTACGGCGCCGGGCTGATGGTCAAGCAACTCGGCTGGACGATGGAGGGTGCGTTCATCGCCGGCCCCGCGCTGGCGGTCATCGGCGCGGTCATCTTCGGCTGGTTCTGCGTGCGGCTCTCCGGCGTCTATCTGGCGATGCTGACCCTCGCTTTCGCGCAGATCGTCTGGTCGGTGGCGTTCCAGTTCGACGAACTCACCGGCGGCAGCAACGGCATCGTCGGCGTGTGGCCGGCCGGGTGGCTTTCCGAAAAATGGGCCTACTACTACCTCACGCTCGCCTGTACGCTGGCCGGCGTGCTGTTCCTGTGGCGGGTGTTGCTGTCGCCATTCGGCTACGCGTTGCGCGCCGCTCGCGACTCGCCCCTGCGGGCGGATGCGATCGGCATCGACGTGTTCCGCGTGCAGTGGGCAGGCTTCGTTCTGGCGGGCGCGATCTGCGGCGTGGCCGGCGCGCTGTTCGCGTTCTCCAAGGGCTCCATCGCGCCGGAAGCCATCAGTGTCGGGCGCTCCATCGACGGCCTTGTGATGGTGCTCCTGGGTGGCGTGCAGACCATGGCCGGCCCTGTGGTCGGGGCGAGCCTGTTCACCTGGCTGCAGGACCTGATCGCGCGCGAGTTCCAGTACTGGCGCGCGGCCCTCGGACTGA
>CANGUJ010000062.1 GCA_947456845.1 Burkholderiales bacterium
AAATTCGAGTTGCGGACGATCACGCCGCGACCGTCCTGGACGTAGGCGTCCTTGCTGTTCTGGGCAGATGCGCCCGCGGTCACGGTGATGCCAACTGCGGCAAGCAACGCGCCAAGTTTGAACGAGATTTTCATTTTTCTCCTCTGTGCGAAGTGGGATTGATTCGGAGCTGTTCAGGTTTTTTCCAGATTATCGGACAAATTCCGCCGGGATGCACGAAATAACGACGCTCTTGTTCCCGGTTCGGAAGCGATCGCGCCTAAACAACCGCCGGCTGCCGACCCACAGACGCACCGAAAAAGCCCCATTCAGACCCCTGCTCGTAGTCGATTTTGCCACAGGCGCGCGGTCGATTCCAACTCCCCGGCCACCCGCCCGACGAGTTGTTGTTCGTGTACAACACGGCGGCCCGCTACCCATACGTCGGATACGTCGGTGCGCTCGGCCGCATAGACTAGGTGCGACAGCGGGTCGAAAACCGGCTGCAGTTCCAGGCGGGCGAAATTCACCGCCGCCAGGTCCGCGTACTTGCCGGGTTCGATCGAGCCGATCGCGGCCTCAAGCCCGAGCGCGCGGGCGGCGTCCTGCGTGGCCATGGCGAGCGCCTTGGCGGCCGGCACGGCATCCGCCCGTGCCGCCACGCCCTTGGCCAGGAGCGCCGCCAGACGCATCTCGGCGAACATGTCGAGCCGGTTGTTCGAGGCGGCGCCGTCCGTGCCGATGCCGACGTTGACGCCGGCCTCGAGGAGCCTGGCCACCGGCGCGAAGCCGCTGGCCAGTTTGAGGTTGGAGGCGGGGCAATGCGCCACCGAGGCGCCGTGGCGCGCCAGCAGCGCGATGTCGGCATCGTCCAGATGCACCGCATGCACGGCGATGGTCTGCGGTCCCAGCAGGCCCAGCCGGGCAAGCCGTGCCAGCGGGCGCAGGCCGTGCGCCGCCAGGCTGGTGGCGACCTCTTCGGCGGTTTCATGCAGGTGGATGTGCACCGGCAGCCCCAGTTCCTCGGCAAAGCGGGCGATCTTCTCGAAGGTCCTGTCGGCCACTGTGTAGGGCGCGTGCGGCGCCAGGCAGAACGACAGCAAGGGGTCGTGGCGCCGCGCATCGCGCAGCGCCAGGCCCTTGGCGAGATAGTCGTCGGGGTCGCTCGCATAGGCGGTCGGGAATTCGATGGCGATCAGCCCGAGCGCCGCGCGCATGCCCGTCGTGGTGTAGGCATCGGCCGCGGCCTCCGGAAAGAAATACATGTCGTTGGCGCAGGTCACGCCGCCCCTGAGCATTTCCGCCGCCGCCAGCAGGGTGCCGGCGCGGACGAATTCGGCCGACACATGCCTGGCTTCCGCCGGCCAGATGCGATCCTTGAGCCAGGTCATCAGCGGCAGGTCGTCGCCGTAGCCGCGCATGAGGGTCATGGCGGCGTGGGTATGCAGGTTGATGAGGCCGGGAATCAACGCGTGCTCGCCGAGGATCACAGTCTCCCGCGCGGCGTAGCGAGCGCGCGCCTCGGCCACCGGCAGCACGGCCAGGATGCGGCCGCCCGCGATGGCCACGGCGTGGTCCTCGAGCACGATGCCGGCGGGTCGCACCGGGATCACCCAGCGCGCTTCGATGAGCGTATCGATGTTTTCCATGATGGTCCGCATCCTCGCAGAAGCATGCCTGCAAGGCAAATTCCGCCCGTGCGCGCGGCGCGTCCCGGGGGCGCCACGTGTTAAAATCGCAGGCTTTAAATCCGCAGCCGGGCGCCGGAGCATGCCTTCCGCCGAAGGGCTGCAAACCGCAGGTTTCCGGGGTCCCAGCGCCCCTGTTGCCGGGCAGCCAAGAACGTGACCCAGCCCTCAGATTCCTTCGCCAAAGAAACCCTCCCGATCAGCCTAGAGGAGGAGATGCGCCGCTCCTATCTCGATTACGCCATGAGCGTGATCGTCGGGCGCGCGCTGCCGGACGTACGGGACGGCCTGAAGCCGGTGCATCGGCGCGTGCTCTACGCGATGCACGAACTCAACAACGACTGGAACCGCGCGTACAAGAAATCGGCGCGCATCGTGGGCGACGTTATCGGCAAGTACCACCCGCACGGCGACACCGCGGTCTACGACACCATCGTGCGCATGGCCCAGGACTTCTCTCTGCGCTACATGCTCGTCGACGGCCAGGGCAACTTCGGCTCGGTCGACGGCGACAACGCCGCGGCCATGCGCTACACCGAAATCCGCATGGCCAAGATCGGCCACGAACTGCTCGCCGACCTGGACCGCGAAACCGTCGACTTCGGGCCCAACTACGACGGCAGCGAGAAGGAACCGCTGATCATGCCGGCGCGGATTCCCAACCTGCTCATCAACGGCAGCTCGGGCATCGCCGTCGGCATGGCCACCAACATCCCGCCGCACAACCTCACCGATGTGGTCGACGCCTGCCTGCTCCTGCTCAAGCGCCCGGAGACCAGCATCGACGAGCTCATCGAGATCGTCAAGGCGCCCGACTTCCCCACGGCCGGCATCATCTATGGCGTTTCCGGTGTGCGCGAGGGCTATCGGACCGGCCGCGGCCGGGTGGTCATGCGCGCCAAGACCCACTTCGAGGACATCGGCAGGAACGGCGACCGTCAGGCGATCATCATCGACGAGCTTCCCTACCAGGTCAACAAGAAGACCCTGCAGGAGAAGATGGCGGAGCTGGTCAACGAGAAGAAGATCGAGGGCATCAGCCACATCCAGGACGAATCCGACAAGTCCGGCATGCGCCTGGTGATCGAACTCAAGCGCGGCGAAGTGCCGGAAGTGGTGCTCAACAACCTGTTCAAGCAGACCCAGCTGCAGGACACCTTCGGCATGAACATGGTCGCGCTCGTCGACGGCCAGCCGCGCCTTTTGAACCTGTGGCAGATGCTCGACCAGTTCCTGCAGCATCGCCGCGAGGTGGTCACGCGGCGCACCGTGTTCGATCTGCGCAAGGCGCGCGAGCGCGGCCATGTGCTCGAGGGCCTGGCCGTGGCGCTGGCGAATGTCGACGAGATGATCGAGCTCATCAAGGCCGCGCCGACCCCGCCGGTGGCCAAGGACGAGCTGATGAAGCGCGCGTGGAACTCCGGCGTGGTGCAGGAGATGCTGGTGCGCGCGGCCGCCGACGCGTCGCGCCCCGAGGGCCTTGCCGAGGCCTACGGGCTCAAGGACAACGGCTACCACCTGTCGGACGTGCAGGCCGGCGAGATCCTGCAGATGCGCCTGCAGCGCCTGACCGGCCTCGAGCAGGACAAGATCGTCGGCGAATACAAGGAGGTGATGGACAGGATCATCGACCTGATCGACATCCTCGCCAAGCCGGAGCGCATCACGGCCATCATCGCCGAGGAACTGGCCAAGGTGAAGGACGAGTTCGGCGACGCGCGCCGGTCCACCATCGAGCAGAACGCCTACGACCTCGACACCGAGGACCTGATCACCCCGCAGGACATGGTGGTCACCATGTCGCACACCGGCTACATCAAGAGCCAGCCGCTCGCTGAATACCGTGCGCAGAAGCGCGGCGGGCGCGGCAAGCAGGCGGCGGCGACCAAGGAAGACGACTACATCGAGCAGTTGTTCATCGCCAACACGCACGACACCATCCTGTGCTTCTCCAACCGCGGACGGGTCTACTGGATCAAGGTCTACGAGGTGCCGCAAGGCACGCGGACCTCGCGCGGCCGGCCCATCGTCAACATGTTCCCGCTGGCCGAAGGCGAGAAGATCACCGTGGTGCTGCCGGTCA
The DNA here is from genome assembly GCA_947456845.1 of Burkholderiales bacterium. Lineage (GTDB taxonomy): Bacteria > Pseudomonadota > Gammaproteobacteria > Burkholderiales > JAEUOS01 > JAEUOS01. Next base: position 3,751 of record CANGUJ010000062.1, read on the forward strand.
AGGCCTTCGTCGAGGACCGCTACGTGTTCATGGCCACCGCCCTGGGCGTGGTCAAGAAATGCTCGCTCACCGATTTCTCCAACCGGCGCACCGCCGGCATCATCGCCGTCGACCTCGATGACGGCGACTACCTCATCGGCGCCGCGCTCACCGACGGCCGGCACGACGTGATGCTGTTCTCCGATTCCGGCAAGGCCGTGCGTTTCGACGAGAACGACGTGCGCGCCATGGGCCGCGCCGCGCGCGGTGTGCGCGGCATGATGCTGGAAGAAGGCCAGCGCGTCATTGCGCTCTTGGTGGCGGACTCCGAGCAGCAGGGCGTTCTCACCGCGACCGAAAACGGCTTCGGCAAGCGCACCCCGGTCTCCGAGTACACCCGTCATGGCCGCGGCACCAAGGGCATGATCGCCATCTCCACCTCCGAGCGCAACGGCCGCGTCGTAGCCGCCACGCTGGTCGAGGCCAAGGACGAGATCATGCTCATCACCACCGGCGGGGTGATGATCCGCACCCGCGTGTCCGAGATCCGCGAGATGGGCCGCGCCACCCAGGGCGTGACGCTGATCAATGTCGACGACGGCACCCGCCTGTCGGGCCTGCAGCGCGTGGTCGAGAGCGACGCCGACAACGGCGACGCCGCCAGCGCGCCGACCGAGGGCGACGCCGCCGGCGAGGGCAAGGCGGCGTCGGACGATCCGGCCGCCTGATCCCCGCATTTCCGTCCGAGATGCGCGTATTCAATTTTTCCGCCGGGCCGGCGGCGTTGCCGGAGCCGGTCCTGCGCCAGGCGGCGGCGGAAATGCTCGACTGGCACGGCTCCGGCATGGGCGTCATGGAGATGTCGCATCGCGGCCCGGAGTTCATCGCGATCCACGCGGAGGCGGTGGCGCTGCTGCGCGAACTGCTGGCAGTGCCCGCGAACTACCGCGTCCTGTTCATGCAGGGCGGCGGGCTGGGCGAGAATGCGATCGTCCCGCTCCACCTGCTGGGCCGCAACCCGAGGGCGGATTTCGTGGTCACCGGCGCGTGGTCGAAAAAGTCCTTCAGGGAAGCGCAGCGCTACGGCAGCATCAGCCTGGCGGCCGATGCCGCGGTCGACGGCCGCTATCGGGGCATTCCGCCGGCCTCCGCCTGGAAGCTCGACCGCGCGGCGGCCTATGTGCACATCTGCACCAACGAAACCATCGACGGGGTGGAGTATTTCTTCACGCCCGACACCGGCGCCGTGCCGCTGGTGGCCGACGCCTCCTCGCATCTGCTGTCGCGTCCGATGGACGTGTCGAAATACGGCCTGATCTTCGGCGGCGCGCAGAAGAACATCGGCCCGGCCGGGCTCACCATCGTGATCGTGCGCGAGGACCTGCTCGGCCAGGCGCATGCGCTGTGCCCGAGCGCCTTCGAGTACCGCACCGTCGCCGAGCATGAATCGATGTACAACACCCCGCCCACCTACGCCATCTACATCGCGGGGCTGGTGTTCAAGTGGCTCGCCGCGCAGGGCGGCCTGGCCGGCATGGAAGCCCGCAACATCGAAAAGGCGGACCTGCTGTACCGGGCCATCGACGCGACCGGTTTCTACACCAACAGCGTCGCGCCGGACTGCCGTTCGCGCATGAACGTGCCGTTCTACCTGCACGACGAGCGCCTCAACGCGCCGTTCCTGAAAGGCGCCGAGGAGCGCGGCATGGTGCAGCTGAAGGGGCACCGGTCGGTGGGCGGCATGCGCGCTTCCATCTACAACGCCATGCCCCTTGCGGGCGTGCAGGCGCTCGTCGCCTGGATGCGCGAATTCGAAAAGGCACACGGATGAGCGATCTTCCCACGCTGCGCTCGGAAATCGACCGCCTCGATGACGAGCTCCTGAAACTCCTCAACGCGCGCGCCGGTGTCTCCCGCAGGATCGGCGAGGCCAAGCGTGCCGAGGATCCGCAGGCGCCGGTCTACCGCGCCGAACGCGAGGCGGCGGTCCTGCGCCGCCTGGAGGCGGCCAACCCGGGGCCGCTGCCCAACGAGGCGGTCAGTCGCATCTTTCACGAAGTGATGTCGGCCAGTTCCGCCCTGCAGCGGCCGATCCGGGTCGCCTATCTCGGCCCGGCCGGCACGTTCTCCGAACAGGCCGCGGTCATGCAGTTCGGTCGCTCCGCGGTGGCGCTGCCGTGCGCTAATTTCGACGAGGCTTTCCGCCGCACCGAAAGCGGCGAATCCGACTTCTCGGTGGTGCCGGTGGAGAACTCCACCGAGGGCACCATCTCGCGGGTGCTCGACCTCCTGCTGGGCAGCCCGCTCAAGGTGTGCGCCGAGGTGGTGGTGCGGGTGCAGCAGAACCTCATGCGCAAGCGCGCCGGGCGCGACGGCATCACCAAGGTGTATTCGCACGGGCAGTCGCTCGCGCAGACCCAGAACTGGCTCAACCGCAACCTGCCCGGCGTGGACCGCGTGACCGTCGAGTCCAATGCCGAAGCGGCGCGCCTGGCGAGCCTGGATGATTCGACCGCCGCGATCGCCGGCGTCAATGCCGCGGAAAATTTCGGGCTCACCATCCTGGCGCCCAACATCGAGGACGACCCCACCAACCGCACCCGCTTCATGGTGGTCGGGCACGGCGATGCCGCGCCGTCCGGGCGCGACCGCACCTGGCTGGTGATGTCGGCGCCCAACGTGGCCGGCGGCCTCGTCAGGCTGCTCGCGCCCTTCGCGTCGCATGGCGTGTCGATGACCAAGATCGAGTCGCGCCCGGCGCGCCTGGCCTCGATGCCGGGTTCGTGGGAGTACATGTTCTATGTCGACGTCGAAGGCCATCGGGACGATCCGGGCGTCGCCAAGGCACTGGGCGAACTGAAGTCGATCGCCCCCTACCTGAAGATTTTCGGTTCCTATCCGGTAGGCGACTACTAGCGCGGAACCGCCGCCGGGGCACGCCTGCTCGCGGCCCCGATTGTCCATTTGCCAACAGGTCTCAAGATCGCGATGAACTACACCGAACTCGCCCCCGAATACATCCGCGCCATCGCGCCCTACCAGCCCGGCAAGCCGATCTCGGAGGTGGCGCGCGAACTCGGCATTCCCGAGGCCGACATCATCAAGCTGGCCTCCAACGAGAATCCGCTCGGCTGTGGCGAGGCCGCCAAGGCGGCCATGCGCCGCGCGCTCGATGAAGTCCATCTCTACCCGGACGGGGCGGCTTTCGAGCTCAAGGCGGCACTGGCGAAAAAGTGGGGCGTGGCGATGGAGTCCATCGTCATCGGCAACGGTTCCAACGACCTGCTCGACTACCTGGCCATGGCCTACCTCGCCCCGGGCGTCTCGGCGGTGTATTCGCAGCATTGCTTCGCGGTCTACCCCATCACCGTGCTGGCGCGCGGCGCCGCCGGCATCAAGGTGCCGGCCCGGGCCTACGGCAACGATCTCGACGCGATGGCCGCCGCGATCCGCGCGGACACCCGCATGGTGTTCATCGCCAATCCCAACAACCCGACCGGCACCTTCACGCCCTATGCCGAGATCCACGCGTTCCTGAAGCGCGTGCCGGCCAGCGTGATCGTGGTGCTCGACGAGGCCTACAACGACTTTCTGCCGCCCGAGCTGCGCGTCGATACCGTCGCCTGGCTGCGGGAGTTTCCCAACCTGGTGTTGACGCGTACCTTCTGCAAGATCTACGGCCTGGCCGGCCTGCGCGTGGGCTACATGCTGGGGCACCCGCAGGTGTGCGACATGGTCAACCGGGTGCGCGCACCGTTCAACGTGAACTCCATCGCGCAGGCGGCCGCGGTGGCCGCGCTGGGTGACGAGGATTTCGTGCGCCGCACCTACGAGAACAACCGCGCCGGCATGCAGCAACTGGTCGAGGGCTTCAGGGCGCTCGGCCTGGACTACATTCCCTCGTACGGCAATTTCGTGACCGTCGACGTGGGCGACGGGCCGCGGGTTTTCAATGCGCTCTTGAAGCGCGGCGTGATCGTGCGGCCCATCGTCGGTTACGAACTGCCGCGCCACGTGCGGGTGACCATCGGCCTGCCGCACGAGAACGCGCGCTTCCTCGCTAGCCTCAAGGAGGCGCTGGCGGAAGTTCGGGCTTGAGCGCGCCGCGGGGCCGCATCTTGATCGATACCCTGGTCATCACCGGCGTCGGCCTAATCGGCGGCTCGTTCGCCCTGGCGCTCAGGCAGGCCGGCGCGGTCCGTCACGTCATCGGCGTCGGCCGCGGGCGCGCCAATCTCGACTCGGCCCTGCGCCTGGGCGTGATCGACGAGATCGGCGAGGCGGCGGACGCTTACGCGCGCGCCGATTTCATCCTGGTCGCGACGCCGGTGGGCCAGATGGGCCAGGTCTTCGCCGCCATCGCGCCGGTGCTGAGGCCGGATGCGGTGGTCACCGACGGGGGCAGCACCAAGTGCGACGTGGTGGCGCTGGCGCGCAGCGCGTTCGGCGCGAACATCGGCCGGTTCGTGCCGGCGCATCCGATCGCCGGCGCGGAACTCAACGGCGCATCCGCCGCCCGCGCCGAACTCTATCGCGGCAAGAAGCTGGTGCTGGCCGCGCTGCCCGAGACCGATCCGGCGGCTGCCGCGCGCGTCGCATCGGCCTGGGAGGCGTGCGGCGCGCGGGTGTTCGCGATGACGCCCGAGCTGCACGACAAGACCTTTGCGGCCGTCAGCCACCTGCCGCATGTGCTGGCCTTCGCGCTGGTCGACGAGATCGCGCGCAAGCCGCATGCCGATTTGCTGTTCCAGTATGCCGCCAGCGGCTTTCGCGACTTCACCCGCCTCGCCGGCGGCTCGCCGGAGATGTGGCGCGACATCTCGCTGGCCAACCGGCGCGCCCTGCTGACCGAAATCGACGAGTATGCGGCGCGCCTGGCCGAGGTGCGGTCGATGATCGACCGCACCGACGCCGCGGCCCTCGATGCGGTGTTCGGCAATGCCCGCGATGCGCGGCGCGCCTGGCTTGATGCCATCGAGGCCGGCGACAAGCCGGCGGGCGCCGCCGCGAAAGCGCCGTGATGGAAACCCTGCAGCTGCACAGGCGCACCCGCGCCGCCGGAACCATCCGCCTGCCCGGCTCGAAAAGCATATCCAACCGCACGCTGCTGCTGGCGGCGCTGGCCGAGGGGCGCACCCGGGTGGCGGATCTGCTGGATTCGGACGACACGCAAATCATGCTGGCGGCGCTCAAGGCGCTTGGCGTGCCGCCCGCGCGGGACGGTTCCGACTGGCTGGTCGACGGCATGCGCGGCGGCTTCCCGGTCAAGGACGCCGATCTCTTCATGGGCAATGCGGGCACGGCGATCCGCCCGCTGACCGCGGCGCTCGCCCTCAATCGCGGCGACTACCGCCTCTCCGGCGTGCCGCGCATGCACGAGCGGCCCATCGGCGACCTGGTCGACGGCTTGCGCGCCATCGGCGCGGATGTGCGCTATGCCGGCCAAGCCGGCTATCCCCCGCTGCATATCCTCCCCGCCGAGGTGGCGCTGGCCGGCCCGGTCCCGGTGCGCGGCAATGTATCCAGCCAGTTCCTGACCGCGCTCCTGATGGCGTTGCCGCTGCTGGCGCGCAACGCCGACGAGCCGGCCACCATCGAGGTGGTGGGCGACTTGATCTCCAAGCCCTACGTGGAGATCACGCTCAACCTGATGCGCCGCTTCGGCGTCACGGTCCTGCGCGATGACTGGCGCGCCTTCCACATTCCCGCGCGGGCGTCCTACGCCAGCCCGGGCACCCTGCACGTGGAGGGCGACGCCTCGTCGGCCTCGTATTTCCTGGCCGCCGGCGCGCTCGGCGGCGGCCCGTTGCGCATCGAGGGCGTGGGCAGCGCAAGCATCCAGGGCGACATCCGTTTCGCCGATGCGCTGGCGCAGATGGGCGCCAACCTGGTGGCGGGCCCCAACTGGATCGAGGTGCGCGGTTTTTCCAACGAGGACCATCCCGCCAGGCTGCGCGCCATCGACGCCGATTTCAACCACATTCCGGACGCGGCCATGACCATCGCCGTGCTGGCCCTGTTCGCCGACGGGCCCTCGACCCTGCGCAACATCGCCTCCTGGCGGGTCAAGGAAACCGACCGCATCGCCGCCATGGCCACCGAGCTGCGCAAGCTCGGCGCGCGCGTGGAGGAGGGCGCGGACTCCCTGCGGGTCTGGCCGGTCGAGTCGGTCCGGCCCGCCGCCATCGACACCTATGACGACCACCGCATGGCGATGTGCTTTTCGCTGGCGGCCTTCGGACTGGCCGCGGGGTCGGCCCCGCTGTCGATCAACGACCCGAGATGCGTCGGCAAGACCTTCCCGGAATACTTCGCCGAGTTCGCCCGCCTGACCGGCGCCTGACCTTGCCGGACCGGCGGCTAGTTCGCCGCCCGCTCGCCTACCTTGATCACCGACTGGACCAGCTCGGCCAGCGAACGGGCGCCCATTTTTTCCATCACCTTGGCGCGATGCGCCTCCACGGTCTTGATGCTGATGTTCATCACGTCGGCGATGGTCTTGTTCATCTTGCCGGCCACCACCAGGTCGAGCACCTCGCGCTCGCGCGGCGATAGCCTGGCCAGGCGCGCGGCGATCTCGGACTGGGCCGCGGTCTGGCCGGCGTGCCTGGCGTCCTTGTCGAGCGCCCGCTCGATGATGCTGGTGAGCTTGGCCTCGTTGAAGGGCTTTTCGACGAAATCGAAGGCGCCGCGCTTGATCGCGTCCACCGCCATCGGCACATCGCCGTGCCCGGTCACGAACACCACCGGGGTGACCATGCCCTGGCGCGCCATGCGCTCGTGGACCTCCACCCCGCTGATGCCCGGCATGCGGATGTCGAGGATCACGCAGGCCGGCGGCGCGGGCGCAAACTGTTCCAGGAAATCCTCGCCCGAGGCGTAGGTGCGTACCTCGTAACGGTCGTCGTCAAGCAGCCAGACGAGCGAATCGCGCATGGCTTCGTCGTCGTCGACGACATGGATGGTCGGTTTTGGGTTCATGATTGCATGGCCGGTTCGATGGCCGGCGGAAGGGTGAAGTGGAAGACACTGCCGCCGGCGGGATTGGCGGAAAACCACAAGTGCCCGTCATGCAGCTCGACGATGGAACGGCAGATGTTGAGGCCCATGCCCATGCCGTTGTCCTTGGTGGTGAAGAAGGGCGAAAACAGTTCCGGCGCGACGTCGGCGGCGATGCCGTGGCCGCGGTCCATCACGCGGATTTCCACCTGGCCGCCGGACGTCGCCGTCTGCACGGTGAGTATGCGATCCTGGACGCGCGTCTGTTTCATCGCCTCGATGCCGTTCTTGATCAGGTTCAGGAGCAGCTGCTCGATCATGATGCGGTCGCCGCTGACAAGGGGCACGTCGTGACCCATGTCCAGCCGCAATTGCACGTTCGATTTCTCGGCCTCCAGCTCGATCAGTTCGGTGACGTCAACCACCACCTCGTTGATCGACATCGGCTCGCGCACCGGTTCGCGCCGGCGCAGGAACTCGCGCACCCGGTGCACCACCCGCCCGGCGCGTTCCGCCTGGGCCGCCGACTTCTCCAGGGCGGAGACCAGGTCCTCCTTTTTCCAGTGGTCCGACTTCAGGCGCCGCACCGCGCCCATGTTGTAGTTGGCGATGGCGGAAAGCGGCTGGTTGATCTCGTGGGCGAGCGTGGACGCCATTTCGCCGACGCTCATCAGCCGCGAGGTCAGGAGCAGCTTTTCCTGCTGCACGCGGCTGCGTTCCTCGGCGGCCTTGCGGTCGGTGATGTCGGAAATCATGGTCAGGCGCACCAGCCGGCCGTCCACCCAGCGCACCGCGCGCACCCGCAGCGCGTACCAGTGGCCGCTTTTCTCGTCGCGCACCTCGATGCGCTGCGCGTGGGCCGGGTTCCCCTCGATGTCGACCAGCAGGTCCGGCGGAATGGCCTGCGAGGGCAGCGGGGAAAAGGCGCGCTCCACCTCGGCGCCGTTGCTGCCGATGCCGTGCCCCGGAAAGATGCGCGAGAAGCTTTCGTTGCAGAACAGGAGCTCGCGCGTCTGCATGTCCGAGACGGCCACCCCGGAGTCGATCGCATCGAGCACGGTCACGAAGCGCTCGTGCGAGGCCATCAGGGCACTGTCTGCCTGGGCCTGGAGCTCCACGCGCCGGCGTAGCGACCACAGGCTCCAGGCCAGCACGCAGGTGATGATCAGGATCACGCCGGTGAGGAGCGTGCGCCCGAGCAGCGAATCGGTCTTGTAGGAGGTGGCCGACAGCACCAGGTTGCGCCACGGCAGGGTGAGCGAAACCGACTGGGTCAGCCAGTCGGAGGTCTCCAGGCCGGTGTCATGGCTGAATAACTCGCGCCCCTCGGCGTCGACCAGGGAGAGCCGGTACTTCTCCGCCACCGCCACCGGGACGAGGCGCTGCATCACCGTGCGCAGCGACAAGGTCATGCTGATCGAGCCCCGGTAGCTGCCATGATCGACCACCGGGCTGAAGTACTCGATGTAGGGCTCGTCCTGAGAGTCGCGGTAGGGCTCGGTATAGGTGGGCCGGCCGGTGGCTATTGCCAGGCGGCGCATGCGCTCGCGCTCCTCCACCGAAGAGCGCTCGCGCGCGATCGCCGTCAAGTCCTTCCAGGACGGGATCGACCAGCCGTGCATGTCGTCGGCCGAAGACCATATGACGTTGCGGATCTCGCTGTTCAGGGCCTGGTAGGCGCGCGCCTGCTCGATCATCGAGCCGGGACTTTGGCCGGAGGCGATGCCGCCGGCCAAGCGGTCGGCGAACTCCTGATGGGCGAGGATCTCGCGGGTTATCGCGAGCTCGGCGTACTGCGTGTCGCGGCGCAGGTTGGCCAGCTGGATCTCGGTTTCATGGCGATGCACGAACCACAGCAGCACGAGGATCGCCGCCACGAACAGCGCGAGTGCCGTAAACGGCACGATCCACGCGCGCCGACCGACGGGCAGGCGCTTGAAGAGCGTGGGGTTGGGCAGGAGGCGCATGGCGGCGGTTTCGCTCTGCGAAGAGCACGGATGAGAGGACACCATAGCGCCGGGGGGCTGTCAATCGGTGGTGTCCCGGGCGCAGCGCCTAAGCGCCGGCTTTGCGGGTTTACCCTGCGCCATTGCGCCTGTACCCCAGGCTCACTTGCCCGGCAGCAGCGCCGCCGGATCCAGCGCGCGCTCCGGGTACTGCGGCAGGGCGTCGGTGATTTCGTCCCATTCCGCTTTCGAAGCGGTGAAGAAATGGAACTTGGGCCGGGCCTCGATGGGCGTGTCGAGGGTGCCCAGGCGCAGGCGCAGCGCGCCGGGCAGGGTGTCGCGCGTGCTGTAGAGCTGCGAGCCGCAGTTGCGGCAGAAACTGCGGGTCACGCCGGTGGGGGCGGCGAAGCTCGCCAGCGAATCGGCCCCCGCGGTCAGGCGGAAGCCGGCCGCGTCGACCGTTGCGTTCACGCCGAAGGCGCTGCCGCTGGCCTTGCGGCAGCGCCGGCAGTGGCAGATGCCGACCACGCCCAGCGGCGCGTCGAGTTCGTACTGGATGTTGCCGCACAGGCAGCTGCCCTTGAGCATG